>NZ_VJYK02000199.1 GCF_007097205.2 Streptomyces alkaliterrae | reverse complement strand
ATATAAACGTCAAAGCTGCGCATTTCGGAGTGTCGCCGGAGGTGCGGGGTGGGGTGGGGGCATCGTGTTTCACGTGAAACGTCGCTCTCTGCTACAGGGAATCATCGGCCGCGGGCGAGCGGCCGCATTGCCTCGGGATCGTAAGTCGGAGCGGAGCATCGGCCGTGATGCGGAGAAGGGGCCGCGGTTCCGGGTGCGTCCGAGGCCGGAGGTCGGGGCTGGGGAGGTGTCGGCGGGCGCGGAGTTTTCCACAGGTAAGCGGGGCTCAGTGGTTCAGGAGCCGGGAGGCATGGCAGGCTTTGAGCCTGCGAAGCCGCCTTGCGAGGAGAGTGAACCGTTGCGGTCCGACGCCAACCTTGCGGGACCGATGGCCGAGCCGGTCCCCGGTCCCCGTTCCGAAGTGGCGGATGTTTCACGTGAAACCCCGCCGCCGATGGATGACACTCCGATCGGCCGTGCCGCCCAGCAGGCGGTTGAGGCGATCCACCGAGCCGGTGAGGGCCTGCCCAGGCCCGAGCAGACCCGAGTGATGGTGGTCGCCAACCAGAAGGGTGGTGTGGGTAAGACCACGACCACAGTGAACCTGGCGGCCTCGCTCGCCCTTCATGGGGCTCGGGTCCTGGTGATCGACCTCGATCCGCAGGGCAACGCCTCCACCGCGCTGGGCATCGACCACCACGCCGATGTGCCGTCGATCTACGACGTCCTGGTGGAGAGCAAGCCGCTGGCGGACGTGGTGCAGCCGGTCCCCGACGTGGAGGGACTCTTCTGCGCTCCGGCGACCATCGATCTTGCCGGCGCCGAGATCGAGCTGGTTTCGCTGGTCGCCCGGGAAAGCCGGCTTCAGCGGGCCATCTCCTCCTATGAGCAGCCGCTGGACTACGTGCTCATCGACTGCCCGCCGTCCCTCGGCCTGCTGACGGTGAACGCCCTGGTGGCCAGTGCGGAGGTGCTCATCCCCATCCAGTGCGAGTACTACGCGCTGGAGGGTCTGGGCCAGTTGCTTCGCAACGTCGATCTGGTGAAGGGGCACCTCAACCCCGAACTGCACGTGTCCACCATTCTGTTGACGATGTACGACGGTCGGACGCGGCTCGCCTCCCAGGTCGCGGAGGAGGTGCGCAGTCACTTCGGCAAGGAGGTCCTGCGTACCAACATCCCCCGGTCGGTGCGGATTTCCGAGGCGCCCAGCTACGGGCAGACGGTTCTCACGTATGACCCGGGCTCCAGCGGGGCGCTCTCCTACCTGGAGGCCGCGCGGGAGATCGCACTGCGAGGTGCGGAGAAGGAAAGGGAACAGCACAGCATGGCGGAGGGCACGCAGTGAGCGATCGACGTAGGGGGCTGGGTCGGGGGCTCGGCGCACTGATCCCCGCCGCACCGAAGAAGGACGACACCGGCGCCGGCTCGGCGGCGGATGTGGGCGCCGCGACGGTCCTCGCGGATCGCGGAGTGGCGGCGGCGAAGCTGGTGTCGACGGCGGACCGCGAGCAGGAGCGGGCCACCGCGCCCGTGCCCGGGCAACAGGACGGCGAGGCCGGCGTTCACGGCGAGGTCGCCGGGGCGCACTTCGCCGAGGTCCCGCTCTCGGCCATCAGCCCCAACCCGAGACAGCCGCGTGAGGTCTTCGACGAGGACGCGCTGGACGAGCTGGTCACCTCCATCAAGGAGGTGGGGCTGCTCCAGCCCGTGGTGGTGCGGCAGACGGGCGCCGACGCCTATGAGTTGATCATGGGTGAGCGCCGCTGGCGGGCCTGCCGCGAGGCCGGCCTGGAGCGCATCCCCGCGATCATCCGGGCGACCGACGACAACAAGCTCCTTCTCGACGCCCTGCTGGAGAACCTGCATCGGGCCCAGCTGAACCCGCTGGAGGAGGCCGCCGCCTACGACCAGCTGCTGCGGGACTTCGACTGCACGCACGACCAACTCGCCGACCGCATCGGCAGGTCCCGCCCCCAGGTGAGCAACACCCTCCGGCTGCTGCGGCTTTCGCCGCCGGTGCAGCGGCGAGTGGCGGCCGGGGTGCTCTCCGCGGGGCACGCGCGGGCACTGCTCTCCGTGGACGACTCGGAGGAGCAGGACCGGCTGGCGCACCGGATCGTCGCCGAGGGGCTTTCGGTACGGGCGGTGGAGGAGATCGTGACCCTCATGGGGTCCTCCTCGAAGTCCGCCAAGCCGAGGCGGCCGCGTGCCGGGAAGCGGGTCGCGCCGGCGTTGGACCAGCTGGCCGGGCGACTCTCCGACCGCTACGAGACCCGAGTGAAGGTGGACCTCGGGCAGAAGAAGGGCAAGATCGTCGTCGAGTTCGCCTCGATCGAGGACCTGGACCGCATCCTCAGCCAGATGGCACCCGGCGAGGGACGGGTGACCGACCAGCTGTCGGCCGAGGGAGACGACGAGTAGGTCGCCGCGGACGAGAACTTCTCTCCTGAAGAGTCGACGCCCCCTGGATACGATGGTCTCCATGGGGCGTCGACTCGTTCCTCTCACCCTGGACAACCTGTCCGAGCTGCCAAGCGCCTGCCGTCGCTGTGTCTTCTGGGAGCTGGACGCGGTGAACGGCCGGGCGGCGACTGAGCAGGGCCGGGCGGAGGAGGAGAAAGAGGCGTGGCTGTCCGGTGTGCTGCTGGACTGGGGGTCCTGCGGCCGGATCGTCTACGTCGACGACGCCCCCGCGGGCTTTGTGCTCTACGCACCGCCCGCCTACGTTCCCCGCTCGGAGCTCTTTCCCACCAGCCCGGTGTCTGCAGACGCCGCCCAGCTGGTGACGGCACGGCTGCTGCCGCAGTTCCGAGGGCAGGGGCTGGGCAGAGTGCTGGTGCAGACGGTGGCGAAGGATCTGCTGCGGCGCGACTTCAAGGCCGTTGAGGCCTTTACTGACGCCCGCGAGGACGGGCGTTCCTGCCTGCTGCCGGCGGAGTATCTGCGGGCGGTCGGCTTCAAGACGGTACGGCAGCATCCGCGGTTTCCCCGGCTACGGCTGGAGCTGAGAAGCACGGTCTCCTGGAAGGCGGACATGGAGAGGGCGCTGGACCAGCTGCTCGGCGTGGTCCAGAAGGACCCCGCGCTCCGACCGCTGTGAGGTGCTGCCTCTCTGCGGATGCGGGTTTCACGTGAAACAGGCGCCACGCGTGGTGGTGTCGCGTGGTTCAGCCGATGAAGTCGGCCAGGTCGCGCTCAAGCGCTGCCTTGGGCTTGGCGCCGACGATGGTCTTCACGACCTCGCCGCCCTTGTAGACGTTCAGGGTCGGCAGCGACATGATGCCGTACTTGGCGACCACGGTCGGGTTCTCGTCGCTGTTGACCTTGACGACGGTGAGCTTGTCGGCGTGCTCGTCGGCGATGGCCTCCAGCGCCGGAGCGATCTGACGGCACGGGCCGCACCAGGACGCCCAGAAGTCGACCAGAACCGGCTTGTCGCTCTGGAGGACGATCTCGTCGAAGGTCTTGTCGGTGGCGGTCACGGTCGGCATTGATTCTCCTTGGGTGGGTCGCAGTGATGCGGAGTCGGTGGGGCGCCGGGCCTGAGGTGGGATGAGGCCGGCGTCGGCGTTGGTCAGCGTGCGGGCGGGTGGGGCGCTACTCAGACGGTAGCGGCCTCGACGGCCTCGGCCGTCTTCTCCGGCTCGGCGGCGGGCTCGTCGGCGAGAGCGGCGAGGTAGCGCTCGGCGTCGAGCGCGGCGGCGCAACCGGTACCGGCGGCGGTGATCGCCTGCCGGTACGTGTGGTCGACGACGTCGCCCGCGGCGAAGACGCCGGGAACATTGGTCCGCGTGGAGGGCGAGTCCACCTTCAGGTAGCCGTCCTCGTCAAGCTCGAGCACGTCGGTGAACAGCTCCGTGCGCGGGTCGTGGCCGATCGCGACGAACAGGCCGGTGGCGTCCAGCTGGCGGGTGGTGCCGTCCACCGTGTCGGTGAGCGTCATCCCGGACAGCTTGCCGTCGGTCTCGTGGAGCTCGGTGACCTCGCTGTTCCAGGCGAACGTGATCTTCGGGTCGGCGAAGGCGCGCTCCTGCATCGCCTTGGAGGCCCGCAGGGTGTCGCGGCGGTGCACCACGGTGACGCTCTTGGCGAAGCGGGAGAGGAAGGTGGCCTCCTCCATCGCCGTGTCGCCGCCGCCGACGACCACGATGTTCTGGTCGCGGAAGAAGAAGCCGTCGCAGGTGGCGCAGTACGAGACGCCACGACCGGAGAGGGCGTCCTCACTCGGCAGGCCGAGCTTGCGGTGCTGGGAGCCCGTGGCGATGATCACGGTCTTGGCGCGATGAACGGTACCGGCGGAGTCGGTGACGGTCTTGATCGGTCCGGTGAGGTCCACGGCGGTGACGTCGTCCGGGATCAGCTCGGCACCGAAGCGCTCGGCCTGGGCGCGCATCTGGTCCATCAGCTCCGGCCCCATGATGCCGTCCCGGAAACCGGGGAAGTTCTCCACCTCGGTGGTGTTCATCAGGGCGCCACCGGCGGTGACGGAACCCTCGAAGACCAGCGGTTCCAGCGAGGCACGCGCGGTGTAGAGGGCGGCGGTGTATCCCGAGGGACCCGAGCCGATGATGATCACGTTACGGACGTCGCTCACTGGGAGCCTTCCTTGTCTGCCGATGGCGTACCGGTTCTCTGCCTTGCCGAGGGCGGCTGACGGTACCTGCCGTCGAGCCCCACACCTCACCCAACGGATCCTACGGGCCGCGCATTCCCCGAACAGCCACAGGCACACTCCGTGGACACGGAGACCGCTTTCGAGCGGTCAGCGGCGGTCGACGGTGTGGCGGGCCAGGAGTCGGCCCGGGTCGGTGCCCTTGTCGTCGGCCGGCCGATCGGCGCAGGTGGCGTCCACGACGTAGGCGTCCACACGCTCGCTGTCACCGGGGTGCGGCAGTACCACAAGGTAGGCGTCCGTGCCCTGGTGGCTCTGCCGCGTGGCGGCGAGCGGGGCCTCGGTGCGGTTCACTGCGGCGGCGACGCACTCGGGCAGTGTGACGGTCTGCTCGGCACCGAAGGTTCCGTTGGGACTGGCCTTCGGGCTGAACTCGCCGGGCTCCTCGCCCTGCTCCGGCGCCGCCCCGTTGCCGGTCTCGGTGGGGGCGCGGCGCGGGGTGAGCGCGAGCAGCTCGTGTACCTGCTTTTCCAGCTCCTCGGGTGCCGGTCCGGTACCGGGCGCCGACCGCTCCGCCGTGACTTCGTCCCGGCTCCTGTTCGACCCGTTGTCGCCGAGCAGCGGGGGTAGGAGGAGCCCGGCCATCAGCGCGACGGCGCAGACGCCGAGCGTGGCGATGAGCGTCCGCCGGCGGCGCGCGGCGCCTCGGCGCTGAGACCGTCCGCCGGGGCGGCTTCCGCCCGGCCGCTTGCCGCCGTCCGGGCGAGTGCCGTCGAGGCGGTTCGAGGGTCGGCCGGTCGAGGGCGTGGCTCCGGCTGTTTCACGTGAAACAGCGCCACCCTCGGTGGGCGCCGTCTCGCCGGGCGCCGCGTCCGCGCGTTCCGTCGTCTCTCGTGTCGTCGTCTCTCGTGCCGTCGTTTCACGTGAAACCACGCCCGGCGCGGTCGCGTCGAGTAGCGCTTCGGCCGCGATGGCGGCGTCGATGCGGCCTGCGATGTCCTCCGGCATCCGGACCGGACCCGGAAGGGTGCCCAGCGCGCCGCGGATCTCCTCCAGCGAGCTGCGGACATCCGCGCACAGCAGGCAGAGGTTGAGGTGGTTGGTGACGTCGGCGGAACGGTCGGGCGGCAACAGCCCCTCGGTGAGCGCGGAGATCTCCGCGACCTCGGGATGCTCGTTGGTGTCGAACGCCGTGGGAGACACCCTCACGCGGGTCCACCTCCGTCCTTTGCCGCCTCGGCCGCGTCGTCTGCCGGTGGGACGGCTGTCCCCCGCGTCCGGTTCCTTCCCTCTTGGTCGCCCTCGGTACCCTCCGGGCGCAGATGGGTGATCATGGGCAGCAGTCTGGCTCTGCCCCTGGCGCATCGGCTCTTGACTGTTCCGACGGGGAGCTGGGCCAGTGCGGCCAGCAGCTCTCGGTGCAGGTCACGACGTTCGGCGGGTACGGCCGCCGACTCGTGCGGCTCCAGCAGCGCTTCGAGGCGGGTGGAGTCGTCGGTGAGCGTGGTCCGCCGGGTCGCGGCCTTGCGGGCGCGGTCGATACAGGCGTTCACGGTGATGCGGTGCAGCCAGGTGGTGACGGCCGACCTGCCCTTGAAGGTGTGTGCGGAACGGTACGCGGACACCAACGCGTCCTGGACGGCGTCGGCGGCCTCCTCCCGGTCGCCGAGCGTGCGCAGCGCGACGGCCCACAGCCGGTCCCGGTGGCGGCGCACCAACTCCCCGAACGCCTCCGGGTCACCTGCGACGTGCCGCGCGAGGAGGTCGGCGTCGGAGGTGCGCGCGTCGGTCGGGGGCCGTGCGGTGCCGTTGTCGGACGAGTGGTCTATCGCGCCCTCGGCCACCGGCGGTTCTCCCTCGGCTCCTCGCACCTGGGTCAGCTCGTGACCTCGATGGTGGTGACGCGCGCCCGGTACTGGCCGTCGTTGATCGGCAGCTCGGTGAGCCACACCAGCACAAAGCGGGTCTTGATCGGCTTCTCCGCCTTGAGGACGACGCTCTCCCCGCTTCCGCCGGTCACCTTGCCGAAGTCGCTGAGGGAGTTCGGCATGGAGGTGACGGTCCTCGGGGTGGCGAGGAAGTCGACGCCGGTGCTGCCCTGAAGGCTGACTTTGAGGGTGCTGACCTGCTGCACGTCGCCCAGGTCAAGGATGATGCCGACGCCGTCCTTGAGGTTCCCGAACGTGGCGTTGCCGTAGTAGTCCGTCTGCCAGTAGGTGGAGGGGTTGCCGTCAAGCGCCTTCGGAACGTCAGCCGGTTTCTCCTTGCGGTCCCGGCCCTGCGGGTCGAAGTCCTTGGCCTTGGCGACCTTGATGCTCTTGCCGGTGGGAGTGTCGGGCTTGGGCTCGTTCTCCTTGGTCTGCTCGGGGGGCTCCTCCTCCTGGCCGGCGGCGCCGCCGGTGGAGTTGTTGTCGCCGCCGTTCATCAGTGCGTCGGCGACCTGCCAGCTGCCGAGGCCGAGCGCGGCGATGAGCAGGGCGGAGACGGCTCCCTTGAGGAGCTTGCCGGTGCGTCCGGGCAGGGTCGGCGGGGGCTCGGGGGCCGCTGCCGCCTGCACGGGACGGGTGGGCGCGTTCGCGGCGGCCCGTGTGGTCTTCGGCGGGTAGCCGCCGGGGGTGCCGTACGGGCCGGCGGAGTAGCCCCCGTAGCCGGCGCGGCCGAAGGCGGCCGGGAACTCCGGCTCCGGGGGCTTGATGCGGGGCAGCGCGGCGACGGCCGTGACGATCTCCTGCGGGGTCGTGCAGGGCTGCTCGCGGCTGCTGGCGGTGGCGCCGTTGTTGACCAGGGCGCGCATGGCGAGCTCGGCCAGGCCCCGGTGGACGCCGGCGCGTACCTGGTCGGCGGGAACGATGCCGCCGCCGGCCAGCGGCGGAACACCGGCCAGGCCGTAGGCGTCCTCCTCGTAGGGCCAGCGCTGGGTCACGGCGGCGTAGAGCAGCGCGCCGATCGCCTCGGTGTCGGTGCGGGCCGCGTTGTCGGCGCTGATGCCGCGCAGCGCGGCGTTCACCGCGAGGCCGCGGATGCGGTACTGGCCGACGCCGGTGCGCAGGACGGCGCTCGGGATGAGCCGGAGGTGGGACAGGCCCTCGCGGTGGGCGGCGGCCATGCCCTGGGAGACCTGGGTGACCATCTGGTACGCCTCGTAGGGCTCCAGCGGGCCGCTCTCCAGCAGTTCGGTGAGCGGCGTGGCGTCGGCAAGCCACTCGTGTACGACGTAGACGAGGTCGTTCTCCTCGACCGCGTCGAGGACCTGTACGAAGCGCGGGTCGCCGAGCAGCGCGGCGGATCGTGCGGCGGCGAGCACCGAGCGCGCGCGGGAGTGGTCGGCGGGCAGGACGTGTACGCCGACGGCGCGGCGCAGCATCTCGTCGACGGCGCGCCAACTGCTGAAGCCGTCGAGTCTGGTGGTGCACTCCTCCAGCCGGTAGCGACGGGCCAGTTTGTGGCCGCTGTGCAGCTCGGGCGGCGTCGCGCCGGGCTGAGGCCTGGTTCCGTCGGCCGTGGTGTCGCTTGCCGGCTTGCTCTGCCGCCGCGGGTTCTGCCCGCCGCTCTCGCCGCCGCTCGCGCCCGCCACGTCAACGGCAGCCGTGCTACGTTCCGCCACCGTCGCTCCTGCCTCCCCATTCCCTCGCGGCCGTCGGTCCGTGCGTCTGCGGGCAGTCGCACGGTGCTCGGCTACCCCGGCGGATCGAACTGATTCCGCCGGCACTGCTCGCACCGGCCGCGCCGCCGGGCATGGCGGTGCGGGCCCGTACGGACCGACGAGCCGGCCACGTCTGTCGACTCGGCCAACTCAGCCACGACAATTGTGCCTGCACTCCTCGCCATGCACGACACATGGTGGTCACCGATGGTTGTATCAGCGGCCGATCTTCGCGCGCACCATGCCGATCATCGCGGTCAGCTCGGCCACCCGGAGCCGCTTCGCGGCGAGCAGGAACACCACGCCGAGCACCGCCGAACCGGCCAGCAGGGCGGTCGCGCCGCCGGTGAAGCCGGTGCCGAGCAGCCGCAGCGAGCCGAAGGCGGTGCCGCCGGCGAGCAGCGCGGCCGGGAGGCTGGCCAGGCACAGCCGGGCGTAGGTGCGCACGACGGGTCCGGCCGGGAGGGTGCCGTCGAGTTTGCGGCTCAGCCGCTTCCACGCGATGACCACGCCGATGGCGTAGGCGACCCCGTAGAAGCCGGCCATGCCGGCCACCGCCCAGCGGCTGGGCAGCAGCAGGTAGCACAGCGCGGCGCCGGCGGCGTTGCCCGCGGCGACGATCACGGTGTTGTAGAACGGCGTGCGGGTGTCCTCGAAGGCGTAGAAGGCGCGCAGTACGACGTACTGCACCGAGTAGGGGATCAGGCCGAGGCCGAACGCCATCAGGATGAAGCCCATCGAGCTGGCGGCGGTGAAACCGGCCGACGAGAACAGCACCAGGCACATCGGCACGCCGAGGGCGACAAAGCCGAAGGCGACCGGCACGATCGCCACGGCGGAGGTGCGCAAGCCGTGGGAGAGGTCGTCGCGGACGGCGGACAGGTCGCCGTCGTGCGCGGACCGGGAGAGCCGGGGCAGCAGTGCGGCCATCACGGAGACGGTGATGATGGCCTGCGGCATCTGCCAGATCAGCAGCGCGTTGTTGTAGCCCATGATGCCGGCGCCGTCGTTGCCGGCGTCCGCCGCGGAGGCGCCGGCGGCGGTGGCGAGCTGGGTGACGACGATGAGTCCGGCCTGGTTGGCGAGGACGAAGAGGATCGTCCACTTGGCCAGCTTGGCGGCCTTGCCGAGGCCGTGGCCGCGCCAGTCGAAGCGGGGTCGGAAGTGGAATCCGGCGGCCCGCAGGTAGGGGATCATCGCCAGGGCCTGGACGACGAGGCCGAGCAGGGTGCCGATGCCCAGCAGCCGTACGCCCTCGGGGGTGATGGTGGTGACGCCCATCTGGGAGGTGCTGTAGGTGCCGTAGACCCAGATGAAGGCGCCGAAGGTGGCGATGATGACGATGTTGTTGAGGACGGGGGTCCACATCATCGCGCCGAACCGGCCGCGGGCGTTGAGGATCTGCCCCATGACCACGTGCACGCCCATGAAGAAGATCGTGGGCAGGCAGTAGCGGGCGAAGGTGACCGCGACGTTGTTGGCGTCCGGGTTGCTCGCGATCGGCACCGACAGCATCTTGATCAGCAGCGGGGCGATCACCACGCTGAGCGCGACCAGGGCGCCGAGTACGACCATGACAAGCGTCAGCAGCCGGTTCGCGTAGGCGACGCCGCCGTCGTCGTCGTTTTTCATCGCTCGGACGAGCTGCGGGACGAAGACGGAGTTCAGGCCGCCGCCGATCGACAGCATGTAGATCATCGTCGGCAGCGTGTAGGCGACGGTGTAGGCGTCACCGAGCATCGCGGCGCCCAGCGCGGCGGTGATGATCACCGTGCGGAGGAAGCCGGTGAGGCGGGACACCAGGGTGCCGGCGGCCATTATGGCGCTGGACTTGAGAATGCCGCCGCCTCGGGAGGGCTTGGCCGGGGGCGGTT
>NZ_VJYK02000198.1 GCF_007097205.2 Streptomyces alkaliterrae | reverse complement strand
GGTGGACGGACGGCCGGCCCGGAACCCCTCGGGGCCCCGGACCGGCCGTCCGTACTGGTGCCGACTACAGCGTCGGGCGGAAGCGGAATCAGCCCTTCAGCTGAGCCATCCACTCCTCGACCTCGTGCGATCGGCGTGGCAGCGCGGCCGACAGATTGCGGTTTCCGTCCTCCGTCACGAGGATGTCGTCCTCGATCCGCACGCCGATGCCCCGGTACTCCTCCGGCACGGTCAGATCATCCGCCTGGAAGTACAGCCCCGGCTCGACGGTCAGGCACATGCCCGGCTCCAGCGTGCCCTCCGCGTACGTCTCCCGGCGGGCCACCGCGCAGTCGTGCACGTCCATGCCCAGCATGTGACCCGTACCGTGCAGCGTCCAGCGGCGCTGGAGCCCCAGCTCCAACACCCGCTCCACCGGGCCCTCCAGCAGCCCCCACTCCACCAGGCGCTCCGCCAGCACGCGCTGCGACGCCTCGTGGAAGTCCAGGTACTTCCCGCCGGGCCGTACCGCCGCGATACCCGCTTCCTGCGCCTCGTACACCGCGTCGTAGATCCGCCGCTGGACGTCGGTGAAACGACCGCTGATCGGCATCGTGCGCGTCACGTCCGCCGTGTACAGGGTGTGCGTCTCCACGCCCGCGTCCAGCAGCAGCAGGTCGCCGGACCGCACCGGGCCGTCGTTGCGCACCCAGTGCAGCGTCGTGGCGTGCGGACCGGCCGCGCAGATCGAGCCGTACCCGATGTCGTTGCCCTCGACTCGGGCCCGCAGGAAGAACGTGCCCTCGATGTAGCGCTCGGAGGTCGCCTCCGCGCGGTCCAGGACCCGCACCACGTCCTCGAAGCCGCGCACCGTCGAGTCCACGGCCTTCTGCAGCTCGCCGATCTCGAAGTCGTCCTTGACCAGCCGCATCTCGGACAGGAAGCCGCGCAGCTCCTCGTCCCGCTCGGCGGTCACCTTGTCGACCAGCGCCGCCTCGACGCCCGCGTCGTGCCCGCGCACCACCCGCACCGGGCCGCTCGCCGAGCGCAGCACCTCCGGCACCTCGCGCACGTCGGCACACCGGACGCCGTACAGCCGCTCGGCCTCCGAGAGGCTGTGCCGCCGGCCCACCCACAGCTCGCCCTGGCCGTCCAGCCAGAACTCGCCGTTCTCCCGGTCGGAGCGCGGCAGCAGGTACAGCGTCTCGTCGTGCCCCTCACCGCCGCGGCGCGGCTCCAGCACCAGCACCCCGTTCTCGGTGAGGTTGCCGGTGAGGTACGCGTACTCGGTCGCGGCACGGAAGGCGTACTCCGTGTCGTTCGACCGCGTCCTCAGGTTGCCCGCGGGAACGACCAGCCGCTCGCCGGGGAAGCGGGCGGACAGCTCGGCACGGCGCCGGGCGGTCTCCTTGACCTGGGCGATCGGCTCCAGGTCGCGCAGTTCGGTGTCCGCCCAACCGGTCTTCATGTTCTCGGCCAGCTCTTCGGACACACCTGGGTACAGGCCGTTCTTCCGCTGCTTGATCGGCTGCTCGTCTGCCGGGGTCTCCGGTGACTGCTGCTCGGCCACGTCGCTGCCTCCTTGCGTACGGACTGGGACCGCCCTCCATCGTATGTCCGCCCCTCCCGGTGCCGGTCCTGCCCGGAAATGGCAGCTTCCGGACGTGGCGGTTTCCCGACGCGACACCGCGCGGAGGGGCCGCGTGAGGCGTTGCGGAGGCGTGTCTCAGAAGCGGGCGGCGAGCAGGACGACGTCCTCCTCGTCATCCGCCCACTGCCGGGGCCCCAGCAGCTCGGCCAGGACGTGGTCGACCAGCGCCTCCGGCTCGGCCCGCACCTCCGGCGCCGCCGCCCGCACCACCGCGTGCAGCCGCGCCATCGCCTGATCCGTCATCGCCTCACCGGGGCCCGCGTCGACGCTGCGGTGCAGCACCCCGTCGGTGTAGAGCAGCAGAGTCTCCCCGGCGTCCAACATCAGCTCGACGCTCGGCGCCTCCCAGCACGCCAGCATGCCCAGCGGCGCCGACAGCGTCGTCTCCGCGAACTCGCACCGCCGAGGCCCCACCACCAGCGGCGGGCAGTGCCCGGCGCCGGCGACGACGATCCGGCGGGCGGCCGGCTCCGCGTAGCCGAACAGCGCCGTCGCCGAACGCGCCGGCTCCGTGAGCCGCATCAGCAGCTCCAGATCCGACAGCACCGCGACCGGATCCTCACCCTCCATCACCGCGTACGCGCGCAGCGAGGCCCGCAGCCGGCCCATCGCGGCGACCGCGCTCGGCCCGGAACCTGTGACCCCGCCGACCGACAGGCCCACCGCCGCGTCCGGCAGCGGCAGCACGTCGTACCAGTCGCCGCCGCCGCGCGGCCCCGTCCGGTGCCGCACCGCCAGCGTCAGCCCGGGCACCCGGGGCAGCCGGCTCGGCAGCAGCTCCTCGTGCACGGCCGCGTTGGCGCGCTCGGCGCGGGCCAGCGTCAGCCGCCGCGCCAGGTGCTCGGCGGCGCAGCGCAGATAGAGGCCGAGGAGGTGGCGGCGGCGCGCGGAGGGCTCGGCCGGTTCGTCGTAGAGCCAGACGGCGGCGCCCAGCCGGATCCCGGCCGCGCGCCGCCGCGCCGTGGCACCGCCGGCCTCCGGCCGGTCCGCGCCGTCGTCCGGCTGACCCTGCTGCCGCGCCCCGGCGTCCGACTCCGGTTCCGGCTCCGGGGCCGGGCTGGTCGCCACCAGGGGAACGGCGTAGCTCGCCGCGTAACCGAGCCGGGCGGCGACCTCGCGGTGAAGCGGATCGAGATCGTCCTCACCGGCGATGTCGGGATGCGTGATCTCGTCGGCGAGCGCCGCGGGGTCCGTCGCCGGGTCCGCTGTCGTCGCTTCCGCGGTGGTGCTGTCGTGCGCGGCGGGTGCGTGGGCTCTGTCGTGCGCCTCGGGGGCGGCGGGCGCGGCGGGCGCGTCCGACCGGGCGTCGGGCGCCGGGTGGGCCTCGTGCCGTCCGTCCGCTGTCGTCGGCAGACCGTCGAGCAGTCGGCTGTCGAGCAGCCGGCCGTAGAAGGCCGACCCGTCCGTCACCGTCTCGATCTGCCCGATCTCCGACCGCCCGAGACCGAGCCCGACCGTCTGCTCCGGGCCCAGCCCGTCCGCCGGTTCCAGGACGATCAGCCCGCGCTGCGCGCCGACGAGGCTCGCGCCGCCGCGCAGCGTCTCGTGCAGGGCGTCGTCCAGCGTCCGGGTGCGCGCGAGTCGTTCGGTGAGGTCGTGCAGGGCCGTCAGTTCGTGGATCCAGCCGGCCAGATGGTCCTGTACGGCGGCCAGCCGGTCGACCGGGCCCCACGGCCCGCCGGCCGACCCGTCGCCCCGGCGCCTTCCGCGACCGGCCCCGCCGCCGTCCCGGCCGGTTCCGTCGCCGTCCTCGCCGTCCGCCCGGTCGTCACCCGGGCCCTGCCCCCGGCCACCGCGCGCGGGGTCGCCGTGGGGCCGAACAGTCTCATCCGGCGGGGACAGCGGAGGATTGATTCCAGCCACTTTTGGTAGATGGTGAGTTGTCATGAGCAGCGGCTTCCGCCGGAGGGCGTGGTTCTCACTGGCATCGCGAACCCCCATGTCATGCTGCTCTGCCACCAGTGCGTCCAGATGTACACGTACCGGTCAGAGGATGTCCAGCATTGTCCGTATGCGGGCGATGGTGCCCAGGCACCGTCTGGGGCGAGGGGTGACAAGCCGAGTGTCCCGCAAGTTGGCGCAAAAAGTACCCCGCGTGCGTCAATTCGCGTTCGACTGGTTTTGCTCGGCGGCGATACCCGGGACGCTCCCCGGGGCCGGGTGGCTTCTTCTGGGTAGACACGAGAACAGAGGCACGCAACGCGCACGACGGCTACCGCCGGGCCCGGAACCCCCGAGCGGTTCCGGACGTCTCACACGGCGACTGCCGGGCCGGCTTCCGGCAGTGGCGAGAAGAGTTCACGACAGTACGGCAGCACGCGTGCGACCCCCGCCGGGGGGATCGCGGGAGAGCGCGCATTCGCCAGCCGCGCGCCACCTCCCGCCATGTTCCACGCTCCGCCCACGGCATGATGCGCTGCCTCGTACGCATGGTTACGACGGCAACACGTGTTGTTATGTCCGCTCTGAAGGTCCCTGAACGTCTTTGTCGGTAGTTCGCCGCGAACGGCCGCGAACGGAAAGGACAAGCGCTCATGCGCGAGATCCCCGGAAAGCAACGCATGACCCGTTGGGCACGGCGGACGGCCGCGCTCACCGTCGCCACCGAGTGGCGGTGGCCGGTGGTGCCCGGGGCGGAGTTGCGTGAGTCCGGCGGCCGCGCCGCCGCCTGCGCCTGCCCGCGCGCCGACTGCGTCGTACCCGGCGCGCACCCCTACGACCCCGGCCTGCTGGCCGCCACCACCGACGCCCGCATGGTGCGCTGGTGGTGGAACAGCCGCCCCGACGCACCCGTCGTCCTGGCCACCGGCGGCCAGGCGCCCTGCGCGCTCAGCCTGCCCGCCGCCGCCGGCGCCCAGGCGCTGAGCTCGCTCGACCGCCTCGGCGTACGGGTCGGACCCGTCGTCGCCACCCCGAGCCGCTTCACGTTCCTGGTGGCGGCGTACGACCTCGCGGAGCTCGGCGAGTTGCTGTACGCCCAGGACCACGTGCCCAGTTCGCTGCGGTTCCACGGGAGCGGTGGCTACGTGACCCTGCCGCCCACCGTCGTCGGCGGCGGCAGGGCGCGCTGGGAGCGCACCCCGGTCGTACGCCGCGGCACGAGCGCTCCCTGGCTGCCGCGCACGGAAACCCTCCTGGACGCCCTCGTCGAAGCCACCGCCACCGCCCCGGGCGGCGGCAACCGACTCACCTACTGACGCCCCTCCGGCCGACGCGGCGGCCGCCCGCCCCGAGCGGTCACACGCCCCGCCTGACGTCTCCCCGGCCCGGGGAGCCGCCGGACCCAGTCGCCGCACGGCAACCCCGCAGGCCCCAGGACCTGTGCGGGCCGACACCTTGTGGCCCGATGCCCGCCCATGCCCGGGACGTGCGCCGGACCGGGCATGGGCGGGCGTGGGGCCCGGTCCACCACTCAGGCCCGGACGCACCCGTGCCCCGGTGGCGCCCGGGGCTCTGTGCCCGGTCGCGCCCGGGCTTGTGCCCGGCCACATGTCTGGGGCCCGGTTCCGGCAGTCCGACCGGGCCTACCCGTGCTTCAGCACGCGCCTGGGACGGGAGCCCGGAGCCTGAGTCGCCGCCCATGACAGCCCCGAGGGGCCCGGTGGCGCACGCGGCGGGGAGCCCGTGACCCGGACACTTCCCTTGGCCCGGTGCACGGCCCCACCGGGTGAGGTGGTGCAGGCTCCTCCCGCTTTCCGGGTTCCGGGTTCCGGGTTCCGGCAGTTCATGTCCCGTCCGGGTCGTCGTAATCGGCCGACTTCCGGCCTCCGGTCGGGCCCGGGCCGATCGCCGGTCAGCGGCCCCGGGTGGGCCGACGGCGGGGCCTGGTGCGCGTGCCGGGTCCGCACCGTACGGGCTCGCGGAAGGCCCGTCCCCGCCCTGGCTGCGGAGGTTCGAGCGGCAGTCCCGGGTCCCAGCGGAGTCGGGCCGCGCCCCGAGGCGGGCGGCGCGGGATCGGGCCGCGCCCCGAGGCGGGCGGCGCGGGATCGGGTGGCGCGGCATCGGGTGGCGCCGGAGCCAGGCCGCGCGGGGGGTGGGCCGCGTGGCGGCCCTGCGCCACCCCGAGCCACCCGTGGGTCACGCGCGGGTCACTCGTAAGGGTTGAGCGTGGTTGTGGATCGCCGGGAAGTGGGCGGCGACGGCGGTCATCGGCCGGTCGATGCCCGTATGTTCGGCCCATGCATCCCCACTCCCGCGCGGCCGGCCGGCGACGTGCCTCCGGTCCCCGCGCCGCCGCTCTGACCGCCGTGGTCGTGCTCGCCGCCGTCCTGCCGCTCGCCGCCTCGGCCGCGGGGCCGGAGTCGGTGGGGCACGGCGGACCGGTCGTGGGCGTGGGTGCCGCGGTGGAGTCCGTGGACGGGCGGCCCGGAGCCGGTCCGCTCAAGATGCCGCCGGTGGGCGGGGACCGCCGTGCGGACGACGGGTCGGAGGACGGCACCGCCCCCTCCAGCGCGTCGGACGCCGAGCGCGAGGCCGACGGCACGGGTTCCGTTCCGCCCGCCGAGGATGCCGCCGGCCCGGCGGTGCCCGGCGAGGACGCGGCGGCCGGCACGCACGCCGACCCGGCCGCCGAGTCGTCCGCCGCCGGTCCGCGTGCGGTCTGCGGGCCGCAGGTCGGCGAGCCGGAGGTGCTGACCGCGCAGACGTGCGTGTTGGAACAGGGCGACGAGACCTGGGCGCGCGCCTACTACCGCAATGCGAGCGGGGAGCCGCTGCCGGCCGTGCTTTCTCTACTGCGGCCCGACGGGCGCTCACTCCAGGTCCACTGCGAACTCGACGGATCCACTGAACCGGGGACCTGTGAAACGCCTCGGCAGCGGTCCGTGCGCGCTATCGACGGCGAACTGCCGTACACGGCCGTGCTGGAGGTCGCGTCCCCGGACGGCGAACGTCTGCTGCTCCGCTCGGGCAGCAACTCACCCGAGACGCTGGAGAGTTGACCGCGGCGGCCGGGGATCGCCCGGTCGCCGCGGGGCGCGCGTCGGACCGGATCCGGAAATGGCAACGCCCGATCGCTGGCGACGGGGGATGCACCAGCGATCGGGCTTAGAGAACGGTAACAAGAGTTCGGCCGCACGCAAATTCCGGAGTGCCTTTTCGGACCGTGAATCCCCAACCGGAATGCCCCGTTGTGACGGGAATCACGACTCGTTGACGTTTCAACGAGCTATGCGTGGAGGTCCGATCAGCTCAGCGTGATCTGCCGGTTCGCCAGTCCGCTGCGCGCCCGGCGCTCGTCGGCGGTCAACGGCGTGGAGACGCCGAGAGCTTCGAGAAGTCGCTCCGCGAACGCCGCCGCCGGCTTCTCGCACTCCTCCGCCGTCATCGCGCTGGGCAGGTCCCACACGGGAACCAGCAGCCCGTGCGCCCGGAACGAACCCACCAGGCGCGTGTCCTCGCCGAGCGAGGAGGCGCCCGACGCGTGCAGCCTGGCAAGCGCGTCCAGCAACTCGTCCTCGCCGTGCGGCATGACCCACCGCAGGTGGTTCTTCTCCGGCGTGCGGCACCAGTACGCGGCCTCCACGCTCTCCAACCTGCTCGTCGGCAACGCGGCCGAATTGGCGCGTTCCAGTGAGGCGGCGACGTCGCCGCTCGCGCTCTCGGCGTCCGTCAGCCAGAACTCGAAGCCGTCGTGCACCTCCGGCACCAACGGCTCGTCCGGGTCCAACAGGTCCTGCAGGCGCGGTCCGTCCGCCGACGGGCGCTCGCCGGCCACCGGGTTTCCGGGCTCCGCGACCAGCGCACGGCGCAGCACGTCCGCCACGTCACGGCTCAGATCGCCCGACGGCGTGTCGTTCTGAAGGCCGATCATCACCGAGCCGTCCTCCCGCCGCAGGCCCGGCCACGCCATCGGCAGCACCGTCGCCAGCGTGGCGGACGGCACGCCCTCCGGCAGACCGTCACGCAGCTTCAGCGTGGCCGTCGCGGCCGGCACCAGCTCCCGCATCGCGACCCAGTCGCACTCACCGGGCAGGCCCTCGAACGGGCGCCGCACCAGCTCGGTCACCGCCTGCGCGGCGGCCCGGCCGTGGCAGGCCTTGTAGCGGCGCCCCGACCCACATGGGCAGGGTTCCCGGGCGCCGACCACGGGGATCTCCCCGTCGGTGAGCTGGGATGTGGCGGCCTTGGTCTGGGGGCGGCGCTTCTTGGCCATGGCGCGGGTCTCCGTGGGCGAAGGTCGGACGGAACTGTCCCGCGAGCTTAGGACACCGGAGCCGCGCCGCGCGCGGACGCCGCCCGCGGCCGGGGGCGCCGCCGGACGCGCCGACGAACGTGCCGCAAGGCGCGTTCAGCCGCGCCGACCGGCCGTCCCGTCCAGCCCGCCGCCGTCGACGCCCTCGACCTCGTCGAATCCCTCGACGCCCTCAAGTCCGTCGACATCCAGCGTGTTGATGTCGTCCAGGCCCTGGAACCCGTCAAGTCCCTCGATCCGGTCAAACCCTTCGACGTCCTCGACACCCGCCACGCCGGTCACGCCCGCGACGCTCTCGCCGGCGCCGCGCCGCTCCGACCTGCCGCCCGGCTCGCCGTCGAACGCCTCGTACCCCCGGCAGTGTTCGTCCGCCGCGCCGGCCGCACGCAGGTCGTCAGCCGCGCCCGTCGTGCCCGCCGTGCGCCTGCCGTCCCCGCGCGTAGAACGGCGGCGTCCCGCCAGCCCGCGCGGTGCCAGCGAGGCCATCCCGGCCAGCCCGCCACTGCCCAGCCGGGCGTGCGGACTGATGCTGGGCTGCGGCGGCTGCGGGCCCACGACGGCCCAGACGGTGACCTCGGAGTCGCCGTTGTCCTCCACGCCCCACTCCTGGGCGAGCGTGGTGATGATCGAAAGCCCGCGCCCGCCGTGCGACGTCACCGACGGCTTGGCCGGCGCCGGCCGCGTCGGCCCGCCGCCGTCCGTCACGGCGATCCGCAGCCGGCCGTCGGCGGAACGCCGCCAGTGCGCCCGGATCGAGTCGTCCGGCGCCAACGGACTCGCATGCCGACAGGAGTTGCTGAGCAGTTCGGAGAGTATGAGCACGGCGTCGTCGACGACGGCGTCCGGCGCGCCACCGGCCCGCAGTTCCGCACGCATACGCCGCCGCGCCAGACCGACGCCCATTGGTCCATAGGGCACGGCCATGGTTGACGATGCCGGCACTTCCGGTGCCATTACGAACGCCACCCCCGAGACCTCCTCTGCCCCATGCCAAGAACTTGGATGCCCTTTTCCGGTGCAACGGAAACCGGCCGGCAGCGGTCGTCTGACGCACACGTAACAAACGAACACGGTCTGAACGCGCCGGAGTACGCCCCGTGAGGAAACGACCGGAGAATGGTCGGCGCGAAACGCTCAGAGCTGACCAAGATCCGACAGTTGGGACAGCACCTGCTGTGGCCGATTTGTGATGACGGCGTCCACGCCCAACCGCGCGCACAGCTCCACGTCCGTCGGGTCGTCGACCGTCCACACGTGCACCTGCTGCCCGGCGCGCTGCGCCCGGATCACGTAGTCCGGGTTGTTGCGGATGATCCGCATGCTCGGACCCGCGATCCGCACCCCCGGCGGCAGCCGGCCCTCACGGTGCCGGGGCAGCAGGAACTGCATCAGGTACACCGTCGGCAGGTGCGGCGCGGCCGCCCGCACCCGCTGGAGCGAACGAGCGGAGAAACTCATCACCCGTACCGGTGTCTCCAACCGGTGCTCGGCCAGCAACCGGACCAGGCGCTCCTCCACCTGCCCCGCCCAGCGCGTCGGATGCTTCGTCTCGATCGCCAGCTCCACCGGCCGCCCGGCCGCCGCCGACTCCTTCACCAGCCGCAGCAGCCGCTCCAGCGTCAGCACCGACGTGCGTTCCGGGTCCTCGGCGTCCGGCAGTTCGTCGGCGTCCTTCCAGGAGCCGAAGTCGAGCTGCGCCAACGCCGACAACTCCAGCGTCGAGACCGCGCCGCGCCCGTTCGAGACCCGGTTCACCCGCCGGTCGTGCACACAGACGAGGTGCCCGTCGGCGGTCAACCGGACATCGCACTCCAACGCGTGCGCGCCGTCCTCGATCGCCTTTCGGTACGCGGCCAACGTGTGCTCCGGGGCGTCCTCGGAGGCGCCGCGGTGAGCGATGACGGAAATCGATCCAGGTCCCACCGCGCCATACTGCCACTCCACGCCCCCGACCCGCCCGGCCCCTCACCCCCGTGACCGTCTGCGCCGGATGGCCTACCCGCCGGGACGGCTTACGCGGCCTTGACACCCGATGGGAAAAGCTGACTGCACACTGGTTCTAGGGTGTGTGAGCCAGTGCCGCTGTCGTGTACCTGAGGAGACAAGCTGTGAGCGCCGAGCACGAGGGTGTCGACCGGAAGCCGGGCACCGACCGGCCCGAGGAGACGACGCCCCAAGACCGCGTCCCGACCACACAGTCGGAGAACGCGCCCCAACCGGGCGCGCCCGCGGAGCGTGCCCGCCCGGCAGGAGCGTCCGAGCCGGACGCTCCTGCCGCTGTCTCTTATACTGATCTGC
>NZ_VJYK02000197.1 GCF_007097205.2 Streptomyces alkaliterrae | reverse complement strand
GACCCTAGGTTCCCCACCTCCACCCCCACACCCGATTTCCCTCCGGTCGGCTGGGTGCTCCCCTCACAGGGGGCCCAGCCGACGGCGGCTGGCAAACCGGGACGCCTCGCCCGTCACGGGATCGGTGTACTCCAGCGAGGCGGCGAGCAGCCGCAGCGGGCGTGCGTAGTCGTCGCGCTCCGCTTCCGCGACCACCCGGGGATAGAGCGGGTCACCGAGGATCGGCAGGCCCAGCGCGTTCATATGGACGCGCAACTGGTGAGTGCGGCCGGTGTGCGGGACAAGGCGGTACAGGCCCCGCCCCTCGTGCTCTTCCAGCAACTCGATCCGGCTCTCGCTGTTGGGCTCACCCGGCACCTCGCGGGCGGTCAGCTCCCCGCGCTCCTTGACGATGCGGCTCCGGACGGTCGCCGGAAGCGGCACCGCCGGGTCGTACCCGGCCACCGCGCGGTACTCCTTCCGCACCTGCCGCCGCTGGAACAACGCCTGGTAGGCGCCCCGGTGGCGCGGCTGGACGACAAAGAGAACGAGCCCGGCCGTGAGCCGGTCCAGGCGGTGTGCGGGCTGGAGCTCGGGCAGGTCCAGATCGCGGCGAAGCCGCGCGAGCGCGGTCTCCGTGACGTGCCCGCCGCGCGGGGTGGTGGCGAGGAAGTGCGGCTTGTCGGCGACGACCACCCGCTCGTCCCGGTACACGACCTCCACCTCGAACGGCACCCGCTCCTCCGCCGCGAACTCCCGGTGGAACCACACGAACAGCCCGGCGCGGTAGGGCGCCTCAGGCGCAAGCGGCCCCTCCGCCGTGACAAAGTCCCCTGCCGCCAGCATCTCGTCCACCTGCCGGGCACCGATCGCCTGCCCGAACCGTGCCACCAGATGGTCCCGCACGGTCGGCCACCACCCGTCCGGATCCGCCGGCAGCCGCAGCCGGACGGGATCGACGCCCATCCGCTGCTCCAGCGGCGAAGACGGGACCTGCCGCCTACGTGCCATCCCCACCGCCGTCCCCTGTGCCTGCCCGAGCGCCTGCCAGGACAGTCTCCCACCCACTGCGGGGGCGCCCGACGGCCTCCCGGACTCCGGGCCGCCCCTGCAACGCGGATCAGTGCTTGAGGTGGAAGGTCAGGAGCGCGGCTTCCTCGCCCCTGTGGGTCGTCGGCGTGATGTCGACGTGGCCGCCGGTCCCGCTGAAGTGCCCGGTGCCACCGGTGACGGCGAAGGTGAGCTTGGCCTCGATGTTGGACACCTCTTCGCCACCGGCGAAGACCAGGTTGCCCTTGTTCTTCAGCCGCACCGTGCAGTCGAGCAGGAAGCTGCCGCCCTCCAGGAACTGGATCCGGGTGAGGGCGTCGCCGGCCTTCCTGCCGTGCGCATAGGCGGTCTCCTCGAACAGGAGCGTGTTGCCGGGGTCGATGCTCTCGGGGTCCCCGAAGACGGGGGCTCCCGATACGAGTACGACCTTCAGGGTCCTGCCGTGCCCGGCCGTCGGTTCGCTGTCGGTGGCCGCGGTGGCGGCGGCCGGTGCCATCA
Source organism: Streptomyces alkaliterrae (assembly GCF_007097205.2). Taxonomy (GTDB): domain Bacteria; phylum Actinomycetota; class Actinomycetes; order Streptomycetales; family Streptomycetaceae; genus Streptomyces; species Streptomyces alkaliterrae. The sequence continues at coordinate 8,660 of NZ_VJYK02000197.1, read as the reverse complement.
GTCCGCTGAACAGCAGAGCGAGGATCGCCCCCGCCGCCAGGACGAGGCGGCGCACGGCTCCCGGACGGGTCGACTGCATGGTGTTCCTTTCAGCTCGGCGCTCGTGTGTACGAATCCCGCCACACTGCCGCGCCGCTCTGTGCCCTTTTGCACGGACACGCCGTGACTCTCCGCATCCGCACCCGTCCACCGCCCGCACGGCGGGACGGGGCTCCTGCCGAGATGCCGTGATCGGCATACTGTCCGGCGCCCTTGATCACCACCCTGTGATCACCACCACCATCCGCAGGAGGAAGCATGACCGCCAGTTTCAGAACCGTCATCGAGGTGGGAGCGGGCCACCTCGAACAGGCCCGGGCCGTCGACCGGTTGTTCCAGGACGCGATCGCCCCCGCGACCGTCAACTTCGACTTCGAACACATCCGGGAGGCGGCCGCCGCCGTACCCGGCAGCGAGATAGTGCGCATGGTGCGCGGCTGGAGGCTCCAGGAGGAGGCCCCGGTCATGGTCATGGTGCTGTCGCTCAAGGAGGCGGTGCGGCAGGCGCTGCCGCAGGAGTCCGCCGACGCCCGCTTCTGGGACACCGTCGAACGTGAACTGCTCCAGGCCCTCACCGGACTCGCCGCCCAGGACGGCTCACCCGGCCTCTCCTACTACGACGAAACCCCGGATCACACCAGCTACTACCGCGACCTCTTCTTCGCCCTCCAGGACACCGACACCGACGACCACCTCTACGCGATCGCCTGCTGCATCGACGTCACCCTCGGCGTCGACAAAACCCGCGCCGGCGCGCTGGCGCCCACCGACGTGGTCCCCTTCTCCCTCCACCTCAACGCCGTAGTCCTCCGTCAGCACCTCCCCCTCGCGGTCTGACTCCCGACCGCCGTCGGCCCGCCGTCCCGGGCCGCGGCCCCCTTCAGCCGCAGCGGCCGCGGCACACGACGCCTTCGACGGGCATGCCCGCGTGACGGAGTGGCCGTGCGTCCTGATCCGCCCGAGGTGAGCCTTACGTGACAAGATTCGACTCTCCTACTACTCTGAAACTCAGAATAGTCAGAGAATCGATGGAGGGGCGTCCGTGGTTGCGGCGGAAGCGGCTTGGTCGCGTGCGCTGTTGCAGTTGTGCCTGCTCGGCATCCTGGAGGGTGAGGGCGCGAGCTACGGCTACGCGCTGCTGAACCGCCTGTCGGAGGCCGGCCTGGACACGATCAAACCCGCCACCCTCTACCCGGCTCTGACTCGTCTGGCGGAGGAAGGCGCGGTGGAGGTGCGGTGGGCGGCCGGTCAGAGTGGGCCGGGGCGCAAGTACTACAGCATCACCGACGAGGGGCGCGACCGGCTCCTTGAGCTGCGCAGATCCTGGCGTGAGTTCACTACGACCGTGACCGAACTGACAGGGGGGCCACAGGTATGACTACCGGCAGTGACATTCGGTGGGAGCGGGAAGAGGACGACAGGTGGGCTGCCAACTTCGAGATCCAGTTCCGACTGGAGCACCGCCCACCTGCGGGTCTGACGGAGCGGATACTCTCCGAGGTCCACGAGATGGTCACCGAGACCGGAGTGCCGGCGCGTGAACTGTTCGGTGACGCCCGCCAGTACGCGGACTCGCTCGCGGGCGAGCGCATCGACGACAGCCATGTGAGCAAGACCAACCTGGCCGGCGACACGGCCGGAGGGGTCCTGACCACCACGCTGGTGTACGCCGGCATCGTGGGCTGTCTCCTCTCGTTGGGCCGCTGGCTGCGCGCGAACACGGCGATCGAGGTGTCAGCGGCGTCGCTGGTCGGTGTCGGTTCGCTTGTCGTCGCCGCCCTGACGCTCTGCCTCGCCGTAGCCCTTCGTACCGCTGGCCGGAGAAGCGCCTTCGCCGCGAGCACGGGAACATGCCTGGTGAGTGCGGCGATCGGCGCCGCCGCGTTCACGGCGCTGTCCCAGCAGGTGCTGTTCTCCCTGCCCGTATGGGTACCGCTCGCAGTCTCCGGAGCCCTGACGGTAGCCGCCCACCGACTGCCTGACAGCACGGCCGACGAGTGGCTCCGGCCGCGGCGTACGCAGGACGGCGAGGCGTGGCTGGCGCACCTGGAGGCCCTGCTGCGCGGACGTCACGGACTTTCGGCGCAAGCGGCCCGGGAGCACGTGGCCGAAGCCCGCGCCCACTTGGCCGAGACGCCCGGCACGACAGCCCGGAAGGCGTTCGGTGACGTCGAGATGTACGCGCTCGGGCTCGGCGGCGGACCGCGTCGCACCGAGCGGGTCAACCGGCGGAAGGCCCGCCTGGCGGTGCTTTCCGCGCTGCTCATCGCCGGGCTGTGCGTCCTCAAGCTGACGACCTACGTCGCTGTGGGCTCGTTCTGGTTCTGGTTCCTGGCGGTCGCAGTGGCCGTCTGGATCGCCCAGGCCGGCCTCTGGCTCGCGAACCGCCACCAGCAGGCGAGTTAGCACGAGCGTGCCCTCACGGCCAACGCCTCGCGCGCGGACTGTGAGGGCCGCTTTGCCATGGAGCGGTTGCCGCGGCATCCGAGTGTCCGGCCGTCTCCTGCCGTTGGTCACGTGTTGGCCACGCCGCAACCGGAGAAACAGAAAAACCCCAGGTCAACTGGGGTTCTGTGTGGTGTCCGAGGGGGGACTTGAACCCCCACGCCCGATAAAGGGCACTAGCACCTCAAGCTAGCGCGTCTGCCATTCCGCCACCCGGACCGGTAGCTGCGGGCCCGGCTCTGCCGTGGCCCCGCGACGTCGACAACCATAACACCTGATGGGGGCGGTTCGATCACGCGGCGGCCTTGGGCGGGGTGTGCCGAGGCGGGAGGATGGGGGCGACCACTACTTCAGGAGGCAGCGTGAGTGCGACGAACCCGGTCGGGCAGGGCGGCGGCACCGGTGTGAGCGGCGAGGACGAGGTCGTCGACCTGTGCCGGGACCTGATCCGGATCGACACGAGCAACTTCGGCGGCGGTGATGCCAGGGGCGAGCGGGCGGCGGCGGAGTACGTCGCCGAGAAGCTGGCCGAGGTGGGTGTGGAGTCGAAGATCATCGAGTCCGAGCGCGGGCGGGCCTCGCTCGTGGCGCGGATCGAGGGGGAGGATCCCTCGCGGCCGGCGCTGCTGATCCACGGGCACACGGACGTCGTGCCGGCGGATGCCGCGGACTGGACGTACGACCCGTTCGCCGGTGAGATCGCCGACGGCTGCCTGTGGGGTCGGGGCGCGGTGGACATGAAGGACATGGACGCCATGACGCTCGCGGTCATTCGGGACCGGATGCGCAGCGGGCGTCGGCCGCCGCGTGACGTGGTGCTGGCCTTCCTCGCCGACGAGGAGGCCGGCGGTGTCTTCGGCGCGCGGCACCTGGTCGACCACCACCGGGAGCACTTCGACGGGGTGACCGAGGCGATCGGCGAGGTGGGCGGTTTCTCCTTCACCGTCAACGACGATCTGCGGTTGTACCTGATCGAGACCGCCCAGAAGGGCATGCACTGGATGCGGTTGGAGGTGGAGGGCACCGCCGGGCACGGCTCGATGGTCAACAGGGACAACGCGATCACCGAGCTCAGCGAGGCCGTCGCCCGGCTGGGACGGCACAAGTTCCCGGTGCGTGTCACCAAGACCGTGCGGTCCTTCCTGGACGAGCTCGGGGACGCGCTCGGCACCGAGCTGGACCCGGAGGACATGGAGGAGACGCTCGCCAAGCTGGGCGGTATCGCGCGGATCATCGGCGCGACCCTCCAGAACACCGCCGCGCCGACACAGCTGAACGCCGGCTACAAGGTGAACGTGATCCCCGGCAAGGCGACCGCGCACGTGGACGGGCGCTTCCTCCCCGGGCACGAGGAGGAGTTCCTGGGCGATCTGGACCGGGTGCTCGGCCCTCGGGTCAAGCGGATCTCCGAGCACTCCGACCGGGCGTTGGAGACGACGTTCGACGGCGCGCTCGTGGACGCCATGCAGTCGGCGCTGAAGGCGGAGGACCGGGCGGCCCGCGCCGTGCCGTACATGCTCTCCGGCGGCACGGATGCCAAGCACTTCGACGACCTCGACATCCGCTGCTTCGGTTTTGCTCCGCTGAAGCTGCCGCCGGAGCTGGACTTCGCTGGCATGTTCCACGGCGTCGACGAACGGGTACCTCTGGATGGGCTGAAGTTCGGCGTGCGGGTGCTGGACCGGTTCCTCGATCAGTGCTGAGAGGTGAGCCGGGCACAGGAAACACCTGGTCAGGAGGGTGGTTGGGGGTGCGTGAAGCCGGGGGCGGAGCTGCGTCGGCAGGTCGAACGGTCGAATCGGCCGTGTGTTTGCGACTACTCAGGACGGGTGAATAGGCGGCACTGGTCGTAGCCCGCCCCATGCCTCCTCGTTACAGGTGGTGCGGTCCGCAGCTTGGATCGCATTGCCAACTAGGAGGAAAAATGCTCAAGAAGGTCGTCGCTGCCGCGGCTGCCACTGGTGGTCTGGTGCTCGCTGGCGCTGGTGTCGCCTCCGCGTCCGCCGGCGCGCAGGCCGCCGCCGTGGGTTCCCCCGGTGTCCTGTCCGGCAACGTCATCCAGGTTCCGGTTCACGTCCCGGTGAACGTCTGCGGCAACACCGTCTCCGTCATCGGGCTGCTGAACCCGACCTTCGGCAACACCTGCGTCAACCACTGATCTCTCTTTCACGAGGGATGACGCCGCGACCCCGGAGCGCGCGCCATGCGCTCCGGGGTCGCCTGGTTCCGGCGAGCAGGTGCGACTGGCGGCGCTACGCCGCGCCCCGCTCGCGTACTCGCAAGCAAGGAGGCAGGAAAACAACCATGCGACAGGCCACCCGAAACAGTCTGGTGACGTTTGCCGCGGCGGGCGGCGTGCTCGCCCTGGCGAGCGGCACCGCGCACGCGGGGTCGACAGCCGAGAGCCAGGCCCACGGTTCGCCCGGCGTGCTCTCCGGCAACTCCGTCCAGGCGCCGGTGCACGTGCCGGTCAACGCCTGCGGCAACACGGTCACCGTCGCCGGCGGCCTCAACCCGGCCATGGGCAACCAGTGCGCCAACGTCAGCTCCCCGCCCAAGGGCAAGCACCAGGGCGGTAAGGGCAACGAAGGCGGCGGCAAGGACCAGGGCGGTCACCAGGGCGGCGGTCACCACGGCGGCGGCCACCAGGGCGGCGGCCACCAGGGCGGCGGCCACCAGGGCGGCGGTCACCACGGCGGCCACCACCACGGTGGCGGCTCCCACGCCGACGGTGCGGCAGTGGGCTCGCCCGGTGTCGGTTCCGGGAACAACGTGCAGGCCCCGATCGACGTCCCGGTCAACGCCTGCGGCAACACCGTCAACGTGGTCGGCATTCTGAACCCGGCCATGGGCAACCAGTGCGCCAACGTCGGAAAGCCCGGGAAGCCCGGGAAGCCCGGCAAGCCCGGGGAGCCCGGTCCGGAGACGCCCGAGAAGCCGCGCACCCCGGAGACTCCGGAGGAGGAGAGCCCGGAGAGCCGGACTCCCGAGGAGCCGGGCAAGCCGGGCGAGGAGGTCGAGCCGTCGGACCGTGGCCCGCAGAAGCAGGTCTCCACACAGACCGAGCGGGTGCAGGCACAGCCCGAGCTGGCTCAGACCGGCGCCTCGACGCTGGGCGCCGCCGCGCCGGTGGGTGCGGCCCTGCTGCTCGGCGGCTACGTGCTCTACCGCCGCGCGCGCGTCGCGTCGCAGCGCTGACACGGCGGCCCGTAGCGGGCCGTGAGAAACAGGGCGGGTCAAGATAGGACATGAAGCGGGTGCCGCGGGGGCGGAGCCCGCTTCATGGCGTGCGCGGCCCGATGGCGCGCGGCGGGTCGACGGGCGCACCAACGGGCACCACGCCGGGCGGCGTGGCTCACCAGGTGGCGCGCAGCTGGCGGATGATCCGCCGCCGCAGCCGTACCCGGCGGCTGCCGTCCGGGTGGAGCCTCAGACGGTCCAACTCCCAGTGCCCGTACTCGGCGTGTTCGGTCAGCAGGCGGGTGGTCGCGCTGCGGGAAACCCCTCGTGGGACGTACACGTCCCGAAATTCGTATTCCGGCATCGCATCTATTGTGCGTGTAGGGGCCGACTACGGATAGCGTCTGCACTATGTCTGATGCTGCGCAGCCCACCGCTGCCGAGGTACGAGCCGCCGTCGACGCGCTGAAGACCGCGCTGGACCGCCACCTCGACGCCATCGAACGACGGGACGCGACCGAGGAGCCAGCCGCGGAGGCGGACGCGGCGGTCTACTCGGCGTTCAACGAACTCGCCGCCGCCGGCGAGGCCTACGACGCGCTGCTCTACGACGCGTACGACGAGGTCACCCCCTTCGAGATCCCCGGTGGCGACCAGGTCCCGGACTACCTGGGGCCCGACGATCCCAGCGCGCTGAGCGTGCTGGTCCGCCGGGACTACACGGTCGCCGAGCCGCTGCGGCTGCTGGCGCAGGCGCGGCGGATCACCGAACTCGACCCGGACTCGACCGATCTGGCCGGCGAGGGCGAGGAGGCCGGCAGCAGCGTGCACGCGGCGCTCGGCGTGCTCTTCGGCGAGTTCGAACCGGACGAGATCGCCACCCGCCACAAGGAGTTCGGCCTGGAGGAGGGTGACTCCACGGTGTGGGTGCAGGCCGCCGACGAGGCGCCGGAGCCGGGGGAGTGGCTGAACGCGCCCTTCGACGCGGCGGACCCGCAGCGCGTGGTCTGCCGCTTCGACATCAGCTCCGTCTTCGACGAGGACGAGCTGTACGGGCCGGAGCAGCCCGGGCGCTGACCCGCCCGCCCCCGGGAGGGCGGGCGGGACGGACCACGGGGCTCAGTCCGCCTCGGCGGCCTGGGCGGACAGCAGGGAGCGCAGTCGGGTGTGCCGCTCGGCGCCCGGCCGCTCGGCCACCGCCCGCGGCAGCTCCGGACCCACGCCGTGCACCACCGACACATGCCGCAGGCCACGACCGAACGCCGTGTAGACCCACGGGCGGTCCAGCGCCTCGCCGGCGTCGCCCGGCAGGACGACGACCACCGCGGGCCAGCGGCGTCCGAGAGCCTGGTGGGCGGTGACGGCCCAGCCGTGGCGGACGGTCGTGCCGACGAGCTCGCGCGGTACGACAAACGTGCGGCCCGCGCTCTCCAGCCGCAGCCCGTCCGCGTCGGCACCGACCACCCGGGCGTGGATCGCCCGGCCGGGGCTCGGTGTGTGGACCACCCGGTCGTCCGGATCGAAGCCGCCGAAGGCGCCCGGGCCCGGGTTGAGCCGGGCTTTGAGCGCGGCGTTCAGCGCGCCCGTGCCGGCGCCGCCGCCGTGCCCGACGGTGACGACCCGGGTGTCCGAGGCGGGCACGCCGACCGCCCGCGGCACCGAGTCGCCGACCAGCTGGACCGCCCGGTGCACGGCCTCACCCGCGTCCCGCACCGGTACGATCACCAGCTCGCGGTCGGGCGCCTCGACCTGGAGCAGTTCACCCGCCCCGACACCGGACACCAGCTCGCCGAGCGGCCCGGGATCGGGCGTGCGGGAGGCCACGTGCGGGCAGGCGCCGGCGGCCAGCACGTCTCCGAGCACCCGGCCCGCGCCGACCGGCCCGAGCCCGTGCGGGTCGCCGCTGAGCACAAGCCGTGAGCCGTCCGCCAGGGACTCCACCGCCGCCGCCCCGGCCTCGGTGTCCAGCAGCGCCGCGTCGGTGACGGCCAGCAGATCCAGGGCAAGCGCGCCTTCTGCCTCCCGTCCCGGGCCCTCGGTACCGGCCAGCAGCCCGGCGAGCGTGGCGATTCCGGGGCGAGCGGGCTCCTCGTGGGACGGAGGGTCGGCGGGCTCGGGCAGCAGCGCGGCGAAGCGGTCCCGGGCGTCGTCCGTGGCGGTCACCGCCCAGGCCCGCAGGCCCAGCGAGGCCGCGGCCACCAGCAGCTCGGCGATCTCGGCCCGGGCGGCCTCGCCACCGGTGTGCGTCACGAGCGCGTGGCCGCCGACGAGCCGGACGAGTTCGGCGGCCGACGGTGACCCGGTGGCCCGGGCGGCCGTCTCCCACGCCTCGGCGCCGCCGGGGGGCGGCGAGGCGGTGTCCCGGCGTTCGGCGGCGAAGGTGCTGACCAGCCGGTGCAGCCCCTCGGCCAGCGACTCCTCGGCGACCGCCCAGCGTTCGAGCCCGTACAGCCGGATGCCGGGCGGTGGTGCGTGGTCGGGCTCGTCGTCCGGTGAGTCGGAGTCGTCAGGCGAGCCGGACGGCTCGACGGCCTCCTCCGCCTCGGGGTCCGGTTCGTGGAAGTCGACGACGTCGCCCTCGGCGACCGCCGACTCCAGGGCGGCCTCCGCGTCCGCCACACCGAGACCCGCGAGCTGCCGGACCAGCGTGTCGTGGTCGAGCACGGTGTGACCGCTGAGCGCGGCGCGCAGCAGCAGCCACTGGGCCAGCGCCGGGCCGCGGCGGGGGTCCTGGGGGTCGTGGTCGGGGCCCAGCAGCGCACGGGCGAAGCCGTCCGCCTGCTCGGGCCGTACGCCCGGCACGGTCAGCAGCCGCCACGGGTCGGTGCGCAGCACCTCGGCCGCCTCGCCGCCGAGCGCCCGGGCCGACGGCAGGGCCAGCGCGGGTGGCGCGCCGCCCTCGGCGAGCACGTCGGTCAGCTCGGCCGGGACCTCCACGCGGCCGGCGGGGTCGGTGAGGCCGTCGGCGCCCGGTCCCGCGGTGGGCGGGGCCGCCG
>NZ_VJYK02000196.1 GCF_007097205.2 Streptomyces alkaliterrae | reverse complement strand
CGCCCACCCCGCGACCCCGCGCGGCCGCTGCTGACGGTCGGGCTGACGGCCCGCATCGCCCTGGTCTCGGCCCTCATGGTGATCGGCGCCTGGTGGATCTTCAACTGGGAACGGTCGGCCGGGGTGGAGCTGGCCGAGGCGCGCACCGCCGCGGTCAACCTGCTGGTCGCCGTCCAGGTGGTCTACCTGTTCAGCTGCCGCTCGCTGACCCGGCCGGTCTGGCGACTGGGATTCTTCAGCAACCCGTGGGTGATCGGCGGCGTGTTGGTGCAGTTGGCGGGCCAACTGCTCATCACCTACACACCGGTGATGAACGCCCTGTTCGGCACGGCGCCCATCGACGCCGGTGCGTGGCTGCGCGTCGCCGCGTTCGCCGTGCTGGCCTCGGCGGTGATCGCCGCCGACAAGCACTTCCGCCCCCGAGTGATGTGACGCCCCGACCGCGACGCCGCCGGCGGCATCCGCTCACCGCTGCGCGGGGTCGGCCTGGAGCAGCCGCGGCGAGACGTCGAACCCCCATCGCCGGTAGCCGGCCACCGCACGGTCGCTGGAGTGGACGGTGACGCGCTCATGCCCCAGCTCCCGGGCGAGGTCGAGCACGGCCTCGACCAGCCGCCCGCCGAGCCCGCCGTCCCGCTCGTCCGGCACGACGTAGACACACTGCACATCCCCCGAGGCACGCTCGACGGACAGCGGGCTCGGTACCCGTCGAACCGTCGCCAACCAGGCCATGCCGACCACCGTCCCCCCGCGCACCGCGACAACACAGCGATGGCTCTGCTCGTTCTCCCGCGCCCACCGGACAAAGCGGCTGACGAACACCTCCCGCGTTGTCGGCGGCGTGGCCCCGTTCTCCCGCACCCACCGCCACCGAAGCTCCGCCACGTCCGCCAACTCCCGCTGCCGAAGCGGCCGTATCTCCACGACGTCCTCCACCCACCCATCCTCGCACCGGTCCGTCTCGGCCCGTCGCCACCGGCCGCCGGGCAGCGCCGGACGCGGCCCGGCGTGGGTCAGGGGACGTCGGGGAGGGTCAGGGCGCGCGCGTACGGCGTGCCCGTGCGCCGCGCGTGGGATATTCGCTCGCGCACCTCACGCCTGGAGCGCGGTCGGAAACCCGGACCACCGCAGCAGCTCTTGTGGAAGCCCACGCCCGCGTGCAGCAGTACCGAGAGAACTCGCCATGCCACGACGTCCCTACGCCGGGGCGGCGCGAACGCGGAACCCGCGTGGAGGAGCCGGCCCGCGCATCGAGGACAGACCCGCGCTCGTTCAGGACCGTAGCGCTGCTTGCAGGAGGCCCGGCAGGGAAGGCACACGTACGACGTCCTTGCATGTCCAGCCATGCCCGCAGAGTAGCGCCCGGGTACTGACGAACCGAAAGTTATCCACAGGCTGGGGGCGGCAAGTTATCCACAGGCCTGGTGGAACCACTCCGCACCCCGGCATCATCGGTGTCGGCCGCCGGAGCAGGCCTCAGGACGAAGGGAGGTCGGATGACACCAGGCGATCTCATACCCGGCGCCGGCCACGAGCGGCGAGCGGTCCCGCGCCGGTGAGGGCGAGTGCGGCGAAGCGTTCGCCGACGCGGCGGTGCGCGGCGGCGTCCAGGTGCAGCCCGTCCGGCAGCGGCAGTTCGGCGAAGTCGTCCTCTCCGTAAAGGCGGCGCCCGTCGAGGTGGTGCAGGTTCGGGTCGTCGGCGGCCCGCCGCGCCACGAGGCGAGCCAGTTCCTCGCGGATGACGTTCAACGTCAGCTTTCCGGAGGCGCGTTCGTCGGGCTTGCCGGTCGCCGTGAAGCGCACTTCACCTGCGGCGAGCGCTTCGAGGTCGAACGCGGCCGGTCCGGGGGTGTCCTCGTGGATCGGGCAGTAGAGCGGTGACACCACCAGCAGGGGTGTGGTGGGGTGGCCGTCGCGGATCGTGTCCAGGAAGCCGTGCACGGCGGGGCCGAAGGCGCGCGACCTCATCAGGTCGGCGTTGACGAGGTTGACACCGATCTTGACGCTGATGAGGTCGGCGGCTGTGTCGCGAATGGTCCTGGCGGTGAACGGGTCGAGCAGGGCGCCCCCGCCGAACCCGAGGTTGACCAGTTCGACTCCGCCGAGGCGGGCGGCTCGGGCCGGCCAGATCCCGGTCGGGACGGTGGCGTTCGAGCCGTGGCTGATGGAGCTGCCGTGGTGCAGCCACACCGGGCGGTCCGGCTCCGGTGCGGGCTCGACGTGGGCGTCGGCCCGCAGGGCCACGAGTTCGGTGGTCTCGTCGTGCGGCAGCCAGACCTCGACGTCCTTCATCCGGTCGGGCAGTCCACCGAAGCGGAGAGTCCCGGCCGGGCCGGGCCGGCGGGCGGCGGTTCCGGTGGCGGCGTCGAGGTGCAGGGTGTCGCCGCCGGGGACGCTGCCCCGGCCGGCCGGTCGGCCGTCGACGAGCAGCTCGTACACGCCGTCGGGGCGCGGCGGGGCGCCGGCGTAGACGCGCTTGGTCGGGATGGTGTCCAGCTCGACGACTGTCGCCCGGGTGCGGAACACCAGCCGCACACCGGAGGGCTGCGACTCGGCCATGTGGAGCTGCCCGTCGGCGCACTGGGCGCGTGCCCAGGCGGGCAGTCGGTGCGGCAGCAGCCCGCGCCCGGTGCTCTCGATCTCGAGCGCACCGCGTATCAGCTCCCCAGCGAGGGGGGTGTCGGCAAGGCGGGAGGAGGTGGTCATCAGTTCGGCCTGTCAGGATCGGCGGTTCGGTCGTCGGCGCCGGAATCGGGATCGGCGCCGGGAGCGGGAGCGGGCCAACTGCGGAGCATCGCGTCGAGGGAGTCCAGAACGCGGGTCCAGGTCTCGTCGGTGCCGGGAGCGCTGTGGCTGAAGGAGCCGCCGAGTTCCAAGCTGACGTAGCCGTGGAAGACGCTGCCGAGCAGTCGGACGGCGTGTGTCTCGTCCGGTTCCGACAGCTGGTAGCCGCGCAGTAGGGCCCGCGTCATGCGCGCGTGTTGTACTCCGGCGCTGTTGGCGGCGGTCTCCGGGTCGAGCCGGAACTGCGCGGCGGCGTAGCGGCCGGGGTGTTCGCGGGCGTAGTCGCGGTAGACGTTCGCCAACGCGATCAGGGCGTCCTTCCCGGATCGCCCGGCGAGGGCGTCGGCGGCTCGGTCGGCCATCTCCTCCAGGGACAGCAGCGCGATCCTCGTCCGCAGGTCCCGCGAGTTCCGCACGTGCGAGTAGAGGCTGGCGACCTTGACGTCGAAGCGCTTGGCGAGCGCGGAGACCGTCACCTGGTCGAAGCCGACCTCGTCGGCCAGTTCCGCTCCGGCCCGGGCCAGGCGTTCGGCGTTCAGTCCGGCGCGCGCCATGTCTCCTCCTTAACTCACTGGAGTCGATTATGAAATCACCTAAAGCCTTTAGGCAAATCCTTTACCTCTTCAGGCACGCGAAGAGGGCCGGGACCCGTCGGCCCCGGCCCTGCGAGCGCGTCCCTGAGCAGTCGGAACGAGGAGTGCGGAGGTGGAGATCAGGCGCGGACGTAGTCCGCCAGGTGCTCGCCGGTGAGTGTGGCGCGCGCGGCGACGAGTTCGCCCGGCGTTCCTTCGAAGACGATCCGGCCGCCGTCGTGGCCGGCGCCCGGGCCGAGGTCGATGATCCAGTCGGCGTGCGCCATGACCGCCTGGTGGTGCTCGATGACGATGACCGACTTGCCGGAGTCGACGAGCCTGTCCAGCAGGGCGAGCAGCTGCTCGACGTCGGCGAGGTGGAGCCCGGCGGTCGGCTCGTCGAGGACGTAGACCCCGCCCTTCTCCGCCATGTGCGTGGCCAGCTTCAGCCGCTGCCGCTCGCCGCCGGAGAGCGTCGTCAGCGGCTGGCCGAGGGTGAGGTAGCCGAGACCGACGTCGACCAGACGGGTGAGGATCTTGTGTGCCGCCGGGATTCGGGCGTCACCGGTCGCGAAGAACCGCTCCGCCTCGGCCACCGGCATCGCGAGCACCTCGCTGATGTCCCGGCCACCGAGCCGGTGTTCGAGCACCGCCGCCTGGAAACGTTTGCCCTCGCAGTCCTCACAGGTGGTGGCGACACCGGCCATCATCGCGAGGTCCGTGTAGACGACGCCCGCGCCGTTGCAGGTCGGGCACGCGCCCTCGGAGTTGGCGCTGAACAGCGCCGGCTTCACGCCGTTGGCCTTGGCGAACGCCTTGCGGACGGGGTCGAGCAGCCCTGTGTACGTGGCCGGGTTGCTACGCCGCGAGCCCTTGATCGCGCTCTGGTCGATCGCCACGACACCCTCACGCCCGGAGACCGACCCGTGGATCAGCGAGCTCTTGCCCGAGCCGGCCACACCGGTGACGACACACAGCACCCCGAGCGGAATGTCGACGTCGACGTCCCGCAGGTTGTGGGCGTCGGCGCCCCGCACCTCCAGCACGCCGGACGGCTCGCGCACCGACGGTTTCAGTGCGGCCCGGTCGTCGAGGTGCCGCCCGGTGACGGTCCCGCTCGCCCTCAGCCCCTCGACGGAACCCTCGAAGCAGACCGCCCCGCCGCCCGTGCCGGCGCCCGGGCCGAGGTCGACGACGTGGTCGGCGATCTCGATCGTCTCCGGCTTGTGCTCCACGACGAGCACGGTGTTGCCCTTGTCGCGCAGCCTCAGCAGCAGGTTGTTCATCCGCCGGATGTCGTGCGGGTGCAGCCCGATGCTGGGCTCGTCGAACACGTACGTCACGTCGGTGAGCGAGGAGCCGAGGTGACGGATCATCTTGACGCGCTGCGCCTCACCGCCCGACAGCGTGCCCGACGGCCGGTCCAGCGAGAGATAGCCGAGGCCGATCTCCACGAACGAGTCGAGGGTGTGGCCCAGCGCGGTGAGCAGCGGCGCCACGGAGGGCTCCGCGAGCCCCCGGACCCACCCGGCGAGGTCGCTGATCTGCATCGCGCACGCGTCGGCGATGCTGACCTCCCCGATCCGCGACGAGCGGGCGGCCTCGCCGAGCCGGGTGCCGCCGCACTCGGGGCAGGCGGTGAAGGTGACCGCCCGGTCCACGAACGCCCGGACGTGCGGCTGCATCGCCTCCCGGTCCTTGGAGAGGAAGGACTTGCGGATCTTCGGGATCAGCCCCTCGTAGGTGAGGTTGGCGCCTTCGACCTTCACCTTCGTCGGCTCGCGGTGGAGGAAGTCCCGCATCTCCTGCTCGGTGAAGTCGCGGATCGGCTTGTTCGGGTCGAGGAAGCCGGACTCGGCGTAGATCCGTACCGTCCACCAGCTGTCCGACTTCCAGCCGGGAATGGTGAACGCGCCCTCGGCGAGCGACTTGGAGTCGTCGTAGAGCTGACTGAGATCGATGTCGGAGACCGTGCCGCGCCCCTCGCAGCGGGGGCACATGCCGCCGGTGCGGGTGAAGGTCGCCTTCACGGCCTTCCGGTCGCCGCGCTCCACGGTGATCGCTCCGGCGGCCCGGACGGACGGCACGTTGAAGGCGTAGGCGCTGGGCGGGCCGACGTTCGGCCGCCCGAGCCGGCTGAAAAGAATCCGCAGCATCGCGTTGACGTCGGTCGCGGTACCGACCGTGGAGCGGGGGTCGGCGCCCAGCCGCTGCTGGTCGACGGTGATCGCGGTCGTCAGGCCGTCGAGCACGTCCACCTCGGGGCGGGCCAGCGTCGGCATGAACCCCTGCACGAAGGCGCTGTAGGTCTCGTTGATCATCCGCTGCGACTCGGCGGCGATCGTGTCGAACACCAGGGAGCTCTTCCCCGACCCCGACACTCCGGTGAACACCGTCAGCCGGCGCTTGGGGATCTCGACGCTGACGTCCTTGAGGTTGTTCTCCCGGGCGCCGTGCACACGGATCAGGTCGTGGCTGTCCGCGACGTGCGGCGCGGAGTCGGGGGTCCGCCCGTCGCCCGTCTGCGAGGTCGTGCTCATCGTCGTGTCTCCCTCTGGCGGGCAGAGCCGCCCCTCTTCGCCGGGCCGTCACCGTCACGCGGAGGAGGTCGGCCCGCACCATGACGCCTACCGACCTCACGCTAACCAGGGCACGTCGCCCGCGCTTCTCGATTCCTGATCCGCAGCCCGTGCGGCGTGCGCCGCCCCTGACCGACGACCGAGGACGGACGCCGGAGAAGTACGGTCCGTCCGGTGCGGTGCTCCCGCACCGGATGGTTGACTACGCCGCATGGTCCTCGCCCGCGCGTTCCCCGGCCCGGAAGCCGAACCGAAGACCCCGCCCACCCTTCCACCCGATCCCGAGGTGGGCGCGGTTGTCGCGGAGTTGGGCGCCGACGGCCTGCGGCCGCGGACGCCACGGCTTCGGCACCCTCACCCCGAGGCCGCCGTCAGCAACAACGCCCGCACCGCGCGCGCCCGCCGGCTCCACCGCCTCCGCACCGCCCCTCGCCGATGACCGCGCCCGCACGCGGATCACGCCCGTGCCCGATCATCTGGGTGAACGGCGCGTTCGGCAGTGGAAAGACCACGCTGGTCAAGGAGTTGCGCTCGCGCCGGCCCGAAGCCCTGGTCTACGACCCGGAGATGGTCGGCTTTGTCCTCAGGAAGATCGTGGACGTCCCGACCGGCGACTTCCAGGACCTCCGCCTCTGGAGACGCCAGGTCGCCGAGCTCGCCGTCGGACTGGTCGAGGAGTACCGCCGCCCGGTGCTGGTCCCCATGACGCTGGTCGACCCGGCCTACGTCGACGAGATCTTCGGCGCGTTGAAGGCGTCCGACATCGAAGTCCACCACTTCTTCCTCAGGGTCCCCCCGATCGAACTGGAGAAGCGGATCGACGGGCGGACCTTCTTCCCGGCCGACCCCGAACGAGAGGAGCAGGTCAGGCAGTGGGCCAAGGCGAGAATCGAGCGGTGCACGGCCGCGGCCGACGCCCTCCCCCACGACACCCACTTCCTGGACGGCAAGCTGGCCCCCGCCGAACTCGCCGACCGGATACTCGCGTCGGTGCCCCTGCTGAACGCCCCCGGCGGCGGGCCTCAAGGGCCGGCGGTCTCCGGCGGCTCCCACACCGAGCAGTCGTGGGCGAAGAGCACACGCCGTGGGTCGAAGTCGGCGAGTCGGTCCAGCCAGGGCCGGTAGGGAGGTAGCGGCTGCTCGGCGCCGTGGAGGGTCGCGTGGCGGGCCAGCTGCTCGGAGGCGAAGTGCGAAGCGAGGTCGTGGGCCTGGCCGGCGAGGACCAACGAGCCGTCCCGCCGGCGGAGGACGAGCGACTGGTGGCCCTCGGTGTGCCCGGGAGTCGGGATGATCCGGACTCCCGGCCAGATCTCGGCTTCGCCGGCGACCTCCTCGTAGACCGCGCCGGGGAAGTCGATCAGTTCGTCGACGGTGTAGCCGCCCCGACGGGCGGTGGCCAGCTCGACGTCCTGGACGAGGATGGGCGTGCCTGCAAGGAGGGGACTCCCGCCGCAGTGGTCGAAGTGCAGGTGGCAGTTCACGACCATGGAGATGTCGTCGAGGGCGACTCCGGACGCGGCGAGGGCGTCCCGTAGCGGACGGCGTCTGGGTCGGTAGTGCGCCTCGGTCCCGGGACCCGCCTCGCCGATGCCGGTGTCGAAGAGGATCAGCCCGTTGTCGTGGCGCACCAGGTAGGCGAGGACGGGTTCGACTCGTGGCTGGGTGCCGCCCGCCTCCGAGGCAGGCCGGACGAAGTAGCCGAGATCGAGCCGCCGCACCACGGTGTTCTTCCCCATCCGGCCATCCTGGCAGGGCCCGCGGTGTGGCGTCCGGCCCACGCACCTTGTGCCGGAGGCGGTCCGAAGCGGTGAGGACGTGAGGACGGTGAGCCAGGTCCAAATCGCTCGGCACGCTGCTCAGGGCCGACTAACGTTCCGCCCCATGGCAACCGCTTCCGATCTTCCTCCGCGTCTCGGCAGTCTGACCTTCCACGGACCGCTCTCCGAAGCCCGTGCCGGGCGCATCGTCGCACGGCTCGCCGCCGCCTCGCCCTCCACCGTCCTCGATATCGGCTGCGGCTGGGGCGAACTGCTGCTCCGCGTTCTGGAGTCCGTTCCGGGATCGACCGGCGTGGGCCTCGACGTCAACGCCGAGGATCTGGCCAGAGGGAGGAGCCTTGCGGAGGGGCGCGGTCTGGCCGGACGGGTCGAACTCATCGAGGAGTCGGCCCTCGGCACAGCACGCGGGCCCGCGGACGCAGTGCTCTGCCTGGGGTCCGGTCAGGCGCTGTGCGACCCCGGGCAGCCGTACGATCCCGGCGTCGTACTGCACGAGTTGCGCCGCCTGGTCCGCCCAGGCGGACGTGTCGTCCTGGGCGAGGGCTTCTGGCATCGCGCCCCGACGGACCAGGAACTCGCGGCTATGTGGCCCGGGGCGCACGCAGGCGACCACCTGGAGCTCGGACCGCTCGTCGACCTCGCTGTCGAGGCGGGCTTCCGGCCGGCCTGGATCGAGTCGGCGAGCCGTGAGGAGTGGGAGGAGTTCGAGTCCGGCTACCGCCATGACACAGAACTCTGGCTCGCCGTGAACCCGGACCACCCACTCGCCGCCGAGACCCGCGAACGAGTCGACCGCCAGCGGTCGTCCTGGGCCGACGGCTACCGCGACGTCCTCGGCATCGCGTACATGACCCTCGTCCCGGCGACCAGGACCTGAACGGCTCCGAAACCCGGGGGCGGAGAAGGAGTGTCAACCGAGCCAGGGGCAGGGCGGCGGAACGCCGCGTCGCGTGTGCGGTGGAGTTCCGGGGGAGACAACTTTTGCAAGCGGGTGCTTGCAAAAGTTAGCGGGGTGGTGCAGGGTAGGGGCATGGCCTCGTTGCACCCCAGTGAGATCGGGGAGTTCCTGCGGGAGCAGCGTCGTAACGCGCAGCTCTCGTTGCGGCAGCTCGCGGACGCCGCGGGGGTGTCGAACCCGTATCTGAGCCAGATCGAGCGCGGGCTGCGCAAGCCCAGCGCGGAGATCCTCCAGCAGTTGGCGAAGGCGCTGCGGATCTCGGCCGAGACGCTGTACGTCCGGGCCGGGATGTTGGAGGAGCGGGAGCGGGACGAGGTGGAGGTGACGGCGGCGATCCTCGCGGATCCGTCGATCACCGAGCAGCAGAAGCAGGCGCTGCTTCAGATCTACGCGTCGTTCCGAGCCCACAACGACGCGGACGGCAGGAACGTGACAGGGCCGGAAGGCCGAACGGCGGGCGCCGAAGGCGGCGTCGGCACCACAGACACCGCGACATAACCGCCCGGGAAGGACGACTCATGCCGAGCACAGACGAGATCCGTAAGACCATCACCGACCCGACGCCGCTCTACTTCGCGGCCGGTGTGATCGAGAAGGTCCGCACGGAGGCCCCGGAGCGGATCGCGAAGATCCGCTCGACCGACCCGAAGATCGTGCAGGAGCGCGTCCAGGGCGCGCTGGCCACGCTGGACGCGGACCTGAAGAAGCTGCGCGAGCAGGCTCAGCACCTGGCGCTCCAGGGCATCGGCTACGCCGCCGAGGCGGCCGTGAAGGCGAAGGAGGGCTACGACTCCCTCGCCGAGCAGGGCAAGGTCGCCGTGGAGGGCTGGCGCGCCAAGGGTGACGACGCCGACCCGACGTACGAGGCGACCATCGAGCGTGAGCCGGTCACGGTGACCGAGCCGGTCGCCGAGGGCGAGGGCGCCAAGGCGGAGGACAAGGCGGAGAGCAAGGCCGAGGCCAAGGGGGCCGCGGGGCGGAAGCCCGCGGCGAGGAAGACGACCGCACGTCGGTCCACGGCGAAGTCCGAGGACTGAGCGGCGGAGGCGGTATCCGTCCACGGTGGCCGGGCACGGTGGGACGTGTCCGGCTCGCCGTGCGGGTAGCGTTGGGATGACGGACGGCGAATTCTCGAGAGCAGGGTGGTGGCCGGCGTGCTGTTGCAGGGCTTCAACAGTCTGATGGGATTTGTGTACCTCGGGCTGCTGATCTTCGCCATCTTCTGCTTTGTGGACGCGGCGATGCGCCGCCCGGACGCCTACCTCGCGGCGGACAAGAAGACGAAGCAGTTCTGGTTGATCATCCTCGGCGTGGTCGTCGCGGTGAACATCATCCCGATGGGCTTCATGCTGTTCGTGATCGCGGGTGTGATCGCCAACATCGTGTACATGGTGGACGTGCGGCCTGCGCTGATCCAGGTCAGCGGGGGCGGTGGCGGCGGCCGGTACCGGGGCAGCAGCAGCGACGGGCCGTACGGGCCTTACAACGGCGGTCGCTGAGAAGCCCCGCCCCCAGCACCGACC
>NZ_VJYK02000195.1 GCF_007097205.2 Streptomyces alkaliterrae | reverse complement strand
GCGGGGGCGGGCACCAGCCAGCGCTGCATCGGCTCGATCAGGGCCGGCCCGGCGGCCATCGCCAGCGAGGTGCCGAGGTAGCCGCGCCGGCTGAGCATCAGGTCGCTGCGGGTGAACTCGTTGATCAGGCCGATCGTCTGCGGGCCGGCCCACGGCAGGTCGACGCTGGAGCCGGCGGCGCTCTGGCGCGCCTGCCGCAGCCCGAGCTCCTCCACCCCGACGACACAGCCGAACCGTTCGGAGAACAGCTCCCCGAGGATGCGCGGGATCGGCTCCCGCGGCTGCTCGCCGTCGAGCCAGCGCCGTACCCGGGAGGTGTCGGTGCTGATGTGGTGCGCGCCCAACTGGCGCGCACGGCGGTTCACCTGGCGCGCCAGCTCACCCTTGGACCAGCCGCTGCGCACGAACCACGAACCGAGCTGCTCGTTCGGGCGCTTCTCCCCGGCGTGTCCGCTGCTGCCGTTGCCGCCCACAGGTTGGCCCCCAACTCTTGGTCGCTCGGCGGTGCCCGCGAGGGCACCTGTTCGGTACGGGTGGCCGGTGGTTGGACCGGCCACGGTCGGCGGGTAGCCGACGCGGATGACGACTGGAGCATGCCCAGCGACGCGCCGCTTCCGTCATCTCCGGGCGGACGGATGCCCGCCGGGTCGACGTGGGCGGTGCCGGTGGTGCCGTCGGGCCGGTGGTGCCGTCGGGCCGGTACCGCCGGTCGTCCGCGACGTCGTCCGGGTCTTCCGGCCCCTTCGCCGCCGCGCTCCCGCCGTGAGCACCGAAAGTAATCCTACGATCACCGGCGCGGCGAGTCGGATTCATGAAACGCCACCATTCGCCACCCCCGCGCTTGAACCTATCTCCGAGGCCAGACGCTTCACTTGACTTGGGGCGATCACCGACGGATGGAACGAAGCACTACAGGGGCGCGTTCACTCCGGCGCACCACCCCCGGCGAGACCTCACCACCGCCTCACCGACCGGCGGTGGCCGGCCCGCCGCGGCGACCGCACGGCGTGGTCGCACGGATCGCTCCGCGCGAGAGCGTCGTAACCATCGGCGCACGGGACCCGTTGGAGGGGGCATGGGCTTCACGATCGGCGGCATCCGCGAGTTCCGGGAGCTACGACTGGGTGCCAGGAGGTACACCCGGCCACGGCGCCCGGGGCGCGAGTCGGAGCAGGGCGCGTTGGCCGAGTACACCGGCCTGTGGGGCTGGGACGTGGTGCCCGGTGCCCGGCGAGGCCGGGACGGCTGCTCCTGCGGGGCCGGCGGGTGTCCGGCGCCCGGCGCCCACCCGTTGGACGCGTCCGTCGAGATCACCGCCGGTACGACGGTGGAGAGCGCCACCCGGCTGTGGGACGACATGCCGCCGGCGACCCTGCTGCTGCCCACCGGGCGAAGCTTCGACGTGCTGGACGTCCCCGCGGCGGCCGGGCGGCGCGCGCTGGTGCGACTGGAGCGCATGGGGCTGCCGCTCGGCCCGGTGGCGCTGGCCCCGCACGGCCGGGCCTGGTTCTTCGTCGCCCCCGGCGCCGCCGCCGAACTGCCCGACCTGCTGTACCGGATGGGCTGGGAGGGCATCCGCCTCGACCTGCGCTGCCGGGGTCGCGGCGACCACATCACCGCCCCGCCCTCGGACTTCGCCGGGCTCGGGCCGGTCGGCTGGCTGCGGCCGCCCACCTTGGAGTGCGCCGGCCGGCCGCCGCAGGCCCGGCTGCTGCTCGGCACCCTCGCCTACGTCTGCCACCGCAGTGTGCCGACCGCCCGCTGAGAGCCGGGCTCCCGCACGGCGGCCGACACACCGGGGTGCGCGTCAGTCGCCGAGCAGCGCGTCGACAAACGCCTCCGGCTCGAAGGGCGCCAGGTCGTCCGCGCCCTCGCCGAGACCGACGAGCTTGACGGGGACGCCCAGCTCCCGCTGCACGGCGACGACGATGCCGCCCTTGGCGGTCCCGTCCAGCTTGGTGAGCACGATGCCGGTGATGTCCACGACCTCCGCGAACACCCGGGCCTGCACAAGCCCGTTCTGACCGGTGGTCGCGTCCAGGACGAGCAGTACCTCGTCCACCGGGCCCTGCTTCTCCACGACGCGCTTGACCTTGCCGAGCTCGTCCATCAGCCCGGCCTTGGTGTGCAGCCGGCCGGCGGTGTCGATGAGGACGACGTCGGCGCCGGCCGATGTGCCCTCCTTGACCGCGTCGAACGCGACCGAGGCCGGGTCGCCGCCCTCGGGGCCGCGCACGGTGCGGGCGCCGACACGCTCGCCCCAGGTCTGGAGCTGGTCGGCGGCGGCGGCCCGGAAGGTGTCGGCCGCGCCCAGGACGACGGACCGGCCGTCGGCCACCAGGACACGGGCCAGCTTGCCGGTGGTGGTGGTCTTGCCGGTGCCGTTGACACCGACCACGAGCACCACGCCCGGCCGGTCCTCCGCTCCGGTGGTCTCGGTGCGCACGTCGCGCTCGAAGTCGGTGCCGACGAGGTTCAGCAGTTCCTCGCGCAGCAGGGCGCGCAGTTCCTCGGGGCTCCTGGTGCCGAGCACCCGGACGCGTTCGCGCAGGCGTTCCACGAGCTCCTGGGTGGGCGTCACACCGACGTCGGCGGTGAGCAGGGTGTCCTCGATCTCCTCCCAGGTGTCCTCGTCGAGCCGGTCGCGGGAGAGGAGGGTCAGCAGGCCCTTGCCGAGGGTGCTCTGGGAGCGGGAGAGCCGGGCGCGCAGCCGCACCAGCCGGCCGGCCGTCGGCTCGGGAGTCTCGATCTCCGGCTCGGCGGGCGCGGGCGGCGCCTCGACCTCGGCGTCGTGCTCGGGGGCCGCGGGGCCGGGCGCTCCGACGTCCTCGATCGGTCGTCCGGGGGCTTCGGGCTCACCCTCGGCCTCCTCACCGACGAGTGGTTCGCGGGGTGGTGCCGTGACGGTCGGCGGCGCGGACCGGTCGGGCGGCGGCAGCTGCTTCTTCTTGCGTCCGCTGACCACCAGACCGCCGATGGCTGCGACGGCGACCACGGCGATGACAACGGCGAGGATGAGGAGTTCCATCGGTTCCCTAGTGAGTACCAGAAGTCACGGGCAGGCCCTCGTACCGGAGACCGGAGGGAGGGCACCCCGTCCAGTATCGGCCCAGTATCGGCCACACCCGCCACACGGGCGTCGCCCCGGCTCGTCGGTGAGCCGGGGCGACGCCCGTGCTGAGGAGCGGGCAGCGGGGTGGGTCAGCCCATCTCCTCCAACGCCTTGCCCTTGGTCTCCGGCACCCACTTGAGGATGAAGGGGATCGAGAGCACGGCGAAGACCGTGTAGATGACGTAGGAACCGGAGAGGTTCCAGTCGGAGAGCGTGGGGAAGCTGACGGTGATCAGCCAGTTGGTGAGCCACTGCGCGCCGGCGGCGACGCCGAGGGCGGCGGCCCTGATGCGGTTGGGGAACATCTCGCCGAGCATCACCCACACCACCACGCCCCAGGAGAGCGCGAAGAAGAGCACGAAGGAGTGCGCGGCGACGAGGGCGACACCGCCCTGGAGGTCGGGCAGCCGGAACTCGCCGTTGATCTCCTGCTTGAAGGAGAACGCCCAGGCGGCTACGCCGAGCGAGACCGCCATACCGGCCGAGCCGATGAGCGCCAGCGGCTTGCGGCCGAGCCGGTCGACGAGCAGCATCGCGATCACGGTGCCGACGATGTTGATGATCGAGGTCGTGAAGGAGTAGAAGAACGAGCTCTCCGGATCGACGCCCACGGACTGCCACAGCGAGGAGCTGTAGTAGAAGATCACGTTGATGCCGACGAGTTGCTGGAAGACGGAGAGTCCGATGCCGACCCAGACGATCGGCAGCAGCATGAACCGGCCGCCGAGCAGGTCGCGGAGGCTGGGCTTGTGCTCGCTGCGCATCCGCTCGTCGATGCGGCGCACCTCGGCGTCAAGGTCCGTCTCCGGCGGCTCGACGCGGGCGAGTACGCGCTTGGCCTCCTCGAAGCGTCCCTGGGCGACGAGGTAGCGCGGCGACTCGGGGATGCGCAGCGCCAGGGCGCCGTACACCAGCGCGGGCACCAGCTCGGCGCCGAGCATCAGCTGCCAGGCCTCGACGCCGAACAGGGTGCCGCGCTGGTCTCCGTCGGCCAGGTTGAGCAGGCCGTAGTTGACCAGCTGGGAGACGGCGATGCCGAGGACGATCGCGGCCTGCTGGAAGGAGGCGAGCCGCCCGCGGTACTCGGCGGGCGCCACCTCGGCGATGTAGGCGGGGGCGATGACCGACGCCATGCCGATGGCCACGCCGCCGAGGATTCGCCACGCGGCGAGGTCCCAGAGGGTGAACGGCATCATGCAGCCGAGGCTGCTGGCGGCGAAGAACAGGGCGGCCAGTTGCATCACCTTCGGCCTGCCGAGCCGGTCGGCCAGCCGGCCGGCGAGCATCGCGCCGAGCGCCGCGCCGACCAGCGCGATGGCGATGACCGCGCCCAGCGTGGCCGAGCCGACCTCGAACCTGCCCTTGACTCCTTCGACGGCTCCGTTGATCACGGCGCTGTCGTAGCCGAAGAGGAAGCCGCCCATCGCGGCCGAGGCGGCGATGAAGACGACGTAGCCGAGGTGGCGCGGGCGGCTGTCGACCCGGGGTGGGCCGAGGGGTGCGTTGCTGCTCAAGGGTCTCTCCTGCTGGTCCCGGCGGCGGTGCCGGGGCTGTGGGACGTCGCCCTACCAGTGGTACACGCCTGACCGCGCACCACCAGTTGAAGGTAAAAGCGACGTTGCAGAGACTATGCCTTCAGGTTTCTAAGTCAATACCTGATCGACGGACATCTCCAAGCCACCCTGACGGGCTTGATGTTCACAAAGTGAAGGATGTGCGCCCTCGGCGGGGTCGCCGCCCCCCGGTCAGCTCAGCCGCTGGCTGATCACCTTGGAGACGCCGTCGCCCTGCATCGAGACGCCGTACAGCGCGTCGGCGACCTCCATGGTGCGCTTCTGGTGGGTGATCACGATCAGCTGCGAACTCTCCTGCAGCTCCCGCATGATGCCGATCAGCCGCTGGAGGTTGGTGTCGTCCAGCGCCGCCTCGACCTCGTCCATGACGTAGAAGGGGCTCGGCCGGGCCTTGAAGATCGACACCAGCAGGGCCACCGCCGTCAACGAGCGCTCCCCGCCGGAGAGCAGCGACAGCCGCTTGACCTTCTTCCCCGGCGGGCGGGCCTCCACGTCGACGCCGGTCGCGAGCATGTCGTCCGGCTGCGTCAGCACCAGCCGGCCCTCGCCCCCGGGGAACAGCCGGGAGAAGACGCCCTCGAACTCCCGTGCGGTGTCGTGGTAGGCGTCGGTGAACACCTGGCGCACCCGCTCGTCGACGTCTCGGACGACCTGAAGCAGGTCCGCCCTGGTCTTCCGCAGGTCGTCCAGCTGCTCGCCGAGGAACCTGTGGCGTTCCTCCAGCGCCGCGTACTCCTCCAGGGCCAGCGGGTTGACCTTGCCCAGCTTCTGGTAGGCGCGTTCGGCCGCGCGCAGCCGCTTCTCCTGCTCCGCGCGGTCGAACGGCACCGGCCGGTTGCGCGGATGCTCCGGGTCCTCGGGCAGCTCCTCGCCCTCGGCCGGCGGCGAGGGCGGCACGGGCTGGTCGGGCCCGTACTCCCGCATCAGCGCCTCCGGCTCCACGCCCAGCTCCTCCAGCGAACGGCCCTCCAGCTGCTCGATGCGCAGCCGCTTCTCCGCGCCCAGCACCTCGCCCCGGTGCACGGAGTCCGTCAGCCGGTCCAGCTCGCCCTTCAGCTCCCGGCCGCGTTCCCGCTCGGCGGCCAGCTCCCCCTCCCGTTCGGCCTTGGCGCGCTCGGCCGCCTCCCGCTCCTGCTCGGCGCGGACCAGCGAGACCTCCAGGTGGGCCAGCAGCTGGCGGGCGCCGTTCGCCACCGCCTCCGCGACCCCGGCCTCGTGGCGCATCCTGGCCCGCCGCCGCTCCGCCCGCGCGCGGGCCTCCCGCTCGGCGCGGGCCGCGCGGTCGAGCGAGTCGGCGCGACCGGCCAGCGCGCGCACCCGCTCCTCATGGGTGCGCACCTGGAGCCTGGCCTCCATCTCGGTCTGGCGGGCGTTGGCGCCGTCGGCGGCGAGCCGGTCGCGTACCGCGGTGTCCGGTTCGTCCTGCTCGTCGGCCAGCTCCTCGGCCGCGGCCAGCCGCTCGGCGCACTCGGCCGCCTGTTCGTCGGCCGCCGCCAGCGCCTCCCGAGCCTTGGCCACCGCAGCGGCGCAGCGCTCGGCCTCGCCTCGCGCGGCCCGCGCCGCGCCGCCCGAGCGGCCCAACCGGCCGGCCAGTTCCGATCTGCGGCGGTCGGCGGCGCTGCGCCGGGCCGCCCACTCCTCGACGGCCTCCACCGCGCGGGCCCGCCGCTCCTCGGCTGACCGCAGCCCGGCTTCCAGTTCCTCGCAGCGGACGGTCAGCCGGCGCAGCTCGGCGGCGGCCTCGTCGACGGCCGCCTGGGTCTCCAGCAGGCTCGGCACCCCGGCCGAGCCGCCGTGCGCGCTGAAGGCGGCCAGTACGTCTCCCCCGGCGGTGACGGCGGTCAGCTCCGGCCGCCGGGCGACCAGTTCCTCCGCCTCCTCCAACGTCGTCACGACCACCACGTCGCGCAGCAGCCGCCGCAGTGCCGGGCGCAGCTCCTCGGGAGCCTCCACCAGCGACACCGCCCAGCGTGAGCCGTCCGGCGGCTCCGGCCGCTCCGGGGGCCCGGCCTGATCCCCGGGCGCTCCGGCAAGCAGGAAGTCGGCACGGCCGCCGTCGGTCTTGCGGAGCAGCCGCAGCGCTTCGGCCGCCGCCTCCGGACCCGCGGCCACCAACGCGTCGGCCGCCGCGCCCAACGCGGCGGCGACCGGCACCTCGTAGCCGGGCGCCACGGTCAGCCGCTCGGCGGCCCGGCCGAGCAGGCCGGCCGGCCGTTCCTCGGCGGCGAGCAGCGACTCGCTGCCGTCCTTGCGCCGCAGGCCGAGCGCCAACGCGTCGCGGCGCGCCGAGACGGCGGCGCGCCGGCGCTGCGCGTCACCAAGCGCCTCCCGGGCGGCGGCCAGCGCCTCCTCCGCCTCGCGCAGCCGGGCACGGGCCGCCTCGTGCTCCGCCTCGGCGCTCTCGTCGCCGTCGGGAACGGCGTCGGCCTCCGCCCGCAGCGCCTCGAACTCCTCCTGGGCGAGCTCCGCCCGCTCCCCTGCCTCCTCCTCGGCGGCGACCAGCCGTTCGATCTCAGAGCGGGCGGAGACGGCCCGGGTGCGGGCCGCGCTCGCCTGCGCGCCCAGTCGGGCCAGTTGCTCCCGCCGTTCGGCCAGCGCCCGCGAGGCGTCCCTGATGCGCCGCTCCTCCTCGACCAAGCGCCGCTCCAACTCGCTCCGGTGCTCGACGGTGTCCTCCAGAGCCCGGCTCGCCGCCTCCAGCGCGGCCTCCAACTCCGCCTCCTGCTCGCGGACCCGGTCGGCCTCGCGCTCCAACTCCTCCGGGTCGCGGCCGCGGCGCTCCTCCGGCGGCGCGGCGGTGGCACTCCTGACCCGGGCCTCCGCCAACGACACGGTGCCCCGGACGCGTTCGGCGAGCTGGGAGAGTTCGTACCAGGTGCGCTGGGCGCGTTCCAGCCGGGGAGCGAGGGTGCGGACCCGCTGCTCCAGCTCGGCTTCCCGCCGCCGGCAGTCGCGCACCGCCTCCTCGGCGGCCTCCTTGCGCGCCTTGAGCGCGGCCTCGTCGGCGAGTTCGGCCTCCAGCGCGCGGCGCACAGTCACCAGGTCGTCGGCGAGCAGCCGCAGTCGGGCGTCCCTGAGGTCGGCCTGGATGACCGCCGCCCGGCGGGCCACCGCGGCCTGCCGGCCGAGCGGTTTGAGCTGGCGGCGCAGCTCCTCGGTGAGGTCCTGGACACGGGCCAGGTTGGCCTGCATGGCGTCCAGCTTCCGCAGCGCCTTCTCCTTGCGCTTGCGGTGCTTGAGCACTCCGGCCGCCTCCTCGATGAAGGCGCGACGGCCCGCCGGGTCGGCGTGCAGGACGGAGTCGAGCTGGCCCTGGCCGACGATGACGTGCATCTCCCGGCCGATCCCGGAGTCCGAGAGGAGTTCCTGGATGTCGAGCAGGCGGCAGGTGTCGCCGTTGATCTGGTACTCGCTGCCGCCGTTGCGGAACATGATCCGGGTGATGGTCACCTCGGCGTACTCGATCGGCAGCGCGCCGTCGGAGTTGTCGATGGTCAGCGAGACCTCGGCGCGGCCGAGCGGCGGACGGCCGGTCGTACCGGCGAAGATGACGTCCTCCATCTTGCCGCCGCGCAGCGACTTGGCGCCCTGCTCGCCCATCACCCAGGAGAGCGCGTCGACCACGTTGGACTTGCCCGACCCGTTCGGCCCGACCACGCAGGTGATGCCGGGTTCAAAACGCAGCGTGGTGGCGGACGCGAAGGACTTGAAGCCGCGCAGGGTCAGGCTCTTGAGGTGCACGGCGTGTGACTTTACCGGTGTGGTGCGGTTTCGCCGCCCAGGACGCAGGGCACATCAGACGGTAACGAGAGATCGAAGTGTCGCCCAAGGGGCGGGGACGCGCAGAACACAAGATCGGGGGGAGCGCAGGATCAGGGGGAAGATCAGGGGAGGAAATGACGAAGGGACGCCGGAGCGTCCCTCGTGGTTCTGCAACGCGTTGGGCTTGTGATCCGCCCTCGCCATTGCCGGGATGGTCCGGTGGGACCGCCCGGGTCAGGTGAGTGCCGGCTCGCCCTTGGATACGTCGATGCTGTCAAGCAGCGAGTCGCCGTGACGCGAGGCAGCGGAAAGCGCGTCGTTCTCGGCCTGCATCCGTACGAGTTCGGATTCCAGGTCCTGGACGCGCTGCTGAAGCCTTCGCATCTCGGCGAGGACTCGGGGGTCGGAGCCGCCGACGTAACCGAGAAGCGCCTTTGCCATGATGGATGGTCCTCCACACTGAAGTGACCGACCGGTACGGTGGTGGGTCGTCGCGAGAGATGTCTGCGCACCAGAGATGTCTGCTCCGGTTACAGGTTCCACAGGCTCAAACAACCAGGGTGCGCGGGGTTCCAGCGTCTCACCAAAACTTTTCGCGGTCAACACGATCACACGCCGTAAACACGGGCGGCTTGCTCGAACGGCAGACGTCGTGGCCAGGTAGCCATCGATGCCGGAGCGGAAGCCCGTTTGGCGCGTAGATCATTCTCGTGATCACTTTCGTAGATCACTTATGAAGCGCAGCCTTGCACGCCATGCCCCCGCTTGGCAACCGCTTCGGGAAATTACTCCCGACGAACTGCCGGCGTCCGGAAAACGCCAGGTCATCTCATGTCGAAGCCCTCGTAGCCACCGCGCGGCGCGGACCAGATCTCCGTGACGCCGTCGACGTGCCCGGGCGTGTCGCCGTGCCTCAGCCAGTCCAGCAGCAGCGCGCAGTCGGCCCGGTCCCCCTCGGCGACCACCTGCACCCGGCCGTCGTCGAGGTTCCGGGCGAAACCGACGAGGCCGCCGATCCGCAGCGCGTTCGCCCGGGTGAACCAGCGGAAGCCGACCCCCTGCACCCGCCCGCGCACCCACGCCGTCAGCCGGACGGCGTGGGTGCTCTCCGGTTGCCGGTCCGCCGCCGCGGCTCGACTATCCACTTCTCCCATTGCCGTATCTCCCCTTCCAGGAGGTTTCCGAGAGCTTCCACCGACTCCGGAGGTTTCACCCCTTGTGCACCCGCGCGACTCCCGCACGCTATCCGGACAATTCCCCGTAGGGCCCACCCGTCACAGAGGTGATGCTCTACAGTCGCCCGACAACGGACCTCACCCGATCGGGTGAGTGCCCCGCCGACAGTTCGCCCAGCACGTGAGGACAGCAGCTGATGGGACGCCATCGACGCGCCACCCGCGCCGCGATCACGACCTCCACCCCCACGCCCACCGCCACCGGGCGACGCCGGGGCGGTCACCGCAAGCACGGCGGGGGAGCACCGGTGCGCTCGGGACTGCTGGGCGCCTCCGCCGCGATGGCCGTGGGCGCCGTCGCCGTGGCGTCCGGGCTGGTACCCGGCGCGGGCGACGTGTTCGACCTCCGCGACCCCGGTGAGGGCGCCACCAGTGTCCAGGCGGACGGTACACCGGAGATCACCCCGTTCGGCACACCGGACCCCGACGGCCTGCGCACCGACTACCCGCCGACCAGCCGCGACCACGACCGTTCGGCCACCCCGGCACCGGACACCTCCCCCCGGGAGACCCCGGAGGACGCCGGCGGCAGCGGCGAACGCGGCGCAGACAGCGGCAGCGGGGACGACAGGGACGGCAGGGACGGCAGGGACGGCAGGGACGGCAGGGAAAGGAGCGACAGCAAGCCGGACAGAGGCGACGCGTCGCCCGCCCCGTCGGCGGACGACGGCCGGCAGGACGACAAGGCCGGGAGCGACGACGGCAAGCAGGAGAGCCGGAAGCCCTCCGCTCCCGCACCGGAGACCAGCCCGGCCGCGCCACCGGCCCCCGCTCCCAC
>NZ_VJYK02000194.1 GCF_007097205.2 Streptomyces alkaliterrae | reverse complement strand
ATAAGAGACAGCCCTGGTGATCCGCCGCAGCTGCGGCGGATCACCAGGGCGGAGGGGAACTGGCGGAGGCGGTCGCGGCGGGTGCCGGAGACACGGAGGCCGTCGTCGAGGAGGAGGTCGACGGCGGCCCGCGCCATCGCGGGGCGGTCGGAGGCGACGGTGGTGAGGGGCGGGTCGGTCAGAGCCGCTTCCTTGACGTCGTCGAAGCCGGCGACGGCCAGCTCGCCGGGGACGTCGACGCGCAGCTCGCGGGCGGCGCGGAGGACGCCGATGGCCTGGTCGTCGGTCGCGCAGACGATGGCCGGGGGGCGGTCGGGGCCGGCGAGCAGGTCGAGGGCGACCTTGTAGGCGTCGTAGCGGTTGTAGGGGGCCTGGAAGAGGCGGCCCTCGGTGGAGCGTCCGGCTTCGCGCATCGCGCGGCGCCAGCCCTCGACGTGGTCGGTGACCGGGTCTCCGATGACCGGGGTCTCGTCGACGCCGCCGAGGCAGGCGACGTATTCGTGGCCGTGTTCGAGGAGGTGGCGGGTGGCGAGGTGGGCGCCGCCGATGTCGTCGGTGACGACGGCGACGTCGTCCATCGCGTCGGGGCGGCGGTGCAGCAGTACGACTCGCGCGTCCCAGGCGTCGATCTCGGCGGCGGCGCGCTCGCTGGGGCCCTGGCTGACGAGGATGAGTCCGGCGACCCGCATGCCGAGGAAGGCGCGCAGGTAGTGGACCTCGCGGTCGTCGAGGTAGTCGCTGTTGCCGACGAGGACCATCTTGCCGCGTTCGGCCGCGGCCTGTTCGACGGCGTGGGCCATCTCGCCGAAGAAGGGCTGCCGGGCGTCCGGGACGATCATGCCTATCAGGTCTGTGCGGCGGGAGGCCATCGCCTGGGCGACCCGGTCGGGCCGGTAACCGAGCTCCTTGATCGCCGCCAGGACCCGCTCCCTGGTGGCAGGTGCCACCGGCCGCGGGCCGTCGTTGATGACATAGCTGACCACCGCGGTCGAGGTACCCGCCAGTCTTGCCACGTCGTCCCGCGTCACCTTCGCCACGTCGGGCAGTCTACGCGTGGTGACCTCCGTATGACTGCCCCGCGCGGTGTGATCGTCGTTCCGCGCGGGGCGGGCGTCAGCGGTTGCGTGCGGCGGTGTCCCTGGTGCTCGGCCTGCCGGAGGCGGCCTCCTGGGCGACCTTCTCGGCGGCCTTGGTGACCGCCTTCTCCTCGGCCTCCGCCTTGCGCTGCTCGGCGGTCTTCTCCGGCTTCTCCGGCGAGAC
Source organism: Streptomyces alkaliterrae (assembly GCF_007097205.2). Lineage (GTDB taxonomy): Bacteria > Actinomycetota > Actinomycetes > Streptomycetales > Streptomycetaceae > Streptomyces > Streptomyces alkaliterrae. Next base: position 9,298 of record NZ_VJYK02000194.1, on the reverse strand, counting down.
GAAGCGGTAGCCGACGTTGCGGACGGTGCCGATCAGCGACTCGTACTCGGGGCCGAGCTTGGCCCGCAGCCGCCGTACGTGCACGTCCACGGTGCGGGTGCCGCCGAAGTAGTCGTAGCCCCAGACCTCCTGGAGGAGCTGGGCGCGGGTGAAGACCCGGCCCGGGTGCTGGGCGAGGTACTTCAGCAGCTCGAACTCCTTGAAGGTCAGGTCCAGGACCCGGCCCTTGAGCTTGGCGCTGTAGGTGGCCTCGTCGACGGACAGGTCGCCGTTGCGGATCTCCATCGGGCTGTCGTCGCTCACCTGCTGGCGGCCGGTGGCCAGCCGCAGCCGGGCTTCGACCTCGGCGGGCCCGGCGGTGTCGAGGATGACGTCGTCGACGCCCCACTCGGCGGTCACGGCGGCCAGTCCGCCCTCGGTGACGATCAGTATCAGCGGGCAGCCGGGGCCGGTGGAGCGCAGCAGCTGGCACAGGGAGCGGACCTGCGGCAGGTCGCGGCGGCCGTCGACGAGGACGACGTCGGCGCCGGGGGTGTTGACGAGCGCGGGCCCCTCGGCCGGGGCGACCCGGACGTTGTGGAGGAGGAGTCCGAGAGCGGGCAGTACTTCGGTCGACGGCTGGAGCGCGTTGGTCAGGAGGAGTAGCGAGCTCATGACGGTGAGTCCTTCCTCGGTCCCGTCGAGGACGTGGAGTCGGCTCGGGCGCAGGGACGCGTCGTCGCGGCCACCGGCCTGAAAGCGCGAAAGGACCCGGAGGCGTCGCTGCCCGGATCCTTCTTAGTCCAGCACCCTAGCGCGGATGGCGCCCGCGCACAGCGGGACGTATCTCACGCTCCCCCCTGTCAGAGCCCGCGAAACGCCGTCTGAACTGGGGATTCCCCGGATGCCAAAAGAGGGGGGCGCACGGATGCACTGTCCGCCATACGGACACGTCATGATGGGGGCGGCACATCACACGGCTGGGAGAGAGATCGATGCCCGCACAGGGGACCATCCGCTACTGGGCCGCGGCGAAGGCCGCCGCCGGGGTGGCGGAGGAGGCCTATGACGCCGCCACCCTCGCCGACGCGCTCGCGCGGGCCAGGGAGCGGCACGCCGCACGGCCCGAGTTCGCCCGGGTACTGCTGCGCTGCTCGTTCCTGGTGAACGGCGACCCGGTCGGCACCCGCGCCCCGGAGTCGGTGACGCTCACCGACGGCGGCACGGTCGAGGTGCTTCCGCCGTTCGCCGGGGGCGCCCGGTGAGCGAGCGACGACGCAAAGCTGCGGGACCGGACCGCACCCCGGCAGACCAGGACCGCACGGGCGGCGGCTCGGGCGGCGGCACCCGGGGGCGGAGACGCCGGGGAGCCTCTTCACCCTATCGAGGGATCCCAGGCCATCCCGATCACCGCACGGGTGATCCGATCATCCCGCCGGGCCTGCAGCCCGCGGCGCTGACGGCGGCCCTGGCGCTGCTGCTCGCGGGCACCGCGCAGCTCGGCCGGCCCGCGCTGACCGTCGCGGTGGTGCTGCTCCAGGCGGTGACGGCGGCCGGCTGGTACCGCCTCAACGGCATGTGGCCGGCCCGGCAGGGCATCGCGCTGGCCTTCCTGGCCGGTGCGACGGCGGACGTGCTGCTCCTCGTGGCGCCGCGCGACCAGGCCGCGACGGCCGTGGTCGGCGGTCTCGGCATCTGGATACTGCTGGTCCTCGTCCTCCAGCTGCGCAACCACTCGGGTCCGGACGAGCGTCTGTACGCCTTGACGGCCGCCGTCGGCGCGACCGTGGTCACCGTACTGGCGGCCGGCTATCTGGCCGCCGAACCGGTGAGTACGGACGCGGTGGTCGTCGGCGCGTTCGCGGTCGCGGCGGCCGTGCTGGCGAGGGCGCTGCCCCTGCCGGGGCCGCTGTCGCTGCCGGTGGCGCTGCTCGCCGGGGCCGGCGCGGGTGTCGCGGGCGGCGGGCTGACGGGCCTCGGCACCCCGGCGGTGCTGGTCGGCGCGGTGGCCGGCGGCTGCGCGCTGGTGGGGCTGCGGGTCGCCAGTTACGACTGGCCGTCGCGTTTTGTCCATATGACGGCGGGGGTGGCACTGCCGCTGGCGCTGGCCGCTCCGGCAGTCTACGTGCTGGGCCGCGCGGTCGGCTGACCTGCGGGCGGACGCGTCGGGCCTGACCGGCAGGGCGCGTCGGCCTGGCCGGTGGCCACGTCGGCCGGTACGGCGGGCGGGCGCGTCGGCCGGCTCCGGGGCGGGCGGTGCGGTCACGTTAGGATCACGGACCGGTCCACGGGGGGCCGGCCCGGCGGACGCCCGTCCCGGCTTCCGCCGTCGAGGACCTGTTCACGAGGGGGAAGCGAAAGGCATGCGAGCACTTCGGATCACGCTGATCGTGCTGCTGGTCCTGGCCGGGCTGTTCACCGGCGCGGACCGGCTGGCGGTCAAGCTGGTCGAGGACCGGCTGGAGGACCGGCTGGCGGCGTCGCAGAACGCCTCCGGCGCCGAGGTGAGCATCAAGGGCTTCCCCTTCCTCACGCAGGTGGCGGCCAAGAGACTGGACGCCGTCGACGCGAGGCTCACCGGCCTGACCGCGCGGTCAGGTGAACAGGCGCTGCGGGTCAACGAGTTCGAAATCCAGGCCCGGGACATCAGCGTCAGCGGCGACTTCAACTCGGCCGTCGCCACGTCGGCGACCGGCACCGCGCACCTGACCTACCAGGACCTGACCGAGGCCGCCGACGAGGGCGTCACCGTCGCCTACGCCGGCGGGACGGCGGAGGGCGAGGCGAAGGTGCGGGTGACCGGCAAGGTGACCGTGCCGCTGCTGAACCAGCAGCTCGAACGCTCCACGACCAGCACGATCACCGTCGAGGAGGGCGACACGCTGCGGCTGCGCGCCGACGCAATTCCGGGCGCGAACGTGCCGGGGCTTGAGGACCTGGTCCGCAACAAGATCGACTACACCCGGCAGATCGACGGTCTGCCCGCCGGGGTCTCGCTGACCTCGGTCACCGCCGACAAGGACGGCGTGGACCTGCACTTCACCGGCCAGGACGTCAGCGTCACCGGCTGACCCGCGGGAAGCCGCGGACGGGAAGCCGCGGCCCCGGTCGTCCCGACCGCGCGGGCACGGCTGTACGGGGTACGGCGGCCACTCCCCCGAGACATGGCCGCCGTACCCCGCGTCCGAGCGCCGTCGCCCGACCGGCCTGCGGCGGGTGCGGTCGGGACGACGGCCCGCTCGGCGGCCCGGCTCCCGAAGGACCCGGGACGCCGACCGGCTGGTGGGGGGGGACCCACAGCTCCGGGCCGGGTGGCGGGAGACGTTTCCGCCGCGCGGTGGCCGGAGCCGGGGACCACTCTCCGGCAGCCGGGCGGCCCCGCGGTACCTCAGAGGTGTGAGGGTCCACCGGCGGGCGTGGCTCGGTAGCGTGTGGCCGGTGGCCTCGACAGCTCCCGGTGGCCTCAACAGCTCACGGTCCACTGGTGGGAGTACGTCGGCACGTTCCCCTTCACGTCCATCCGCCGGCCGTTCTCCACACAACCGAGAGGATTCTTGAAGTCGATGTCCCGGAACCAGCCGACGTCCACGTAGGTCTCGCCGTCCTCGACGCCCTTGCCGTTGTTGAAGACGGAACGCACGGGCTGCGTCTCCGACCAGTGGCACTTGAGGTCGCCCTCGTTCCAGTCGGCGTCGTCCCCGTACCAGGCGCACATGTCGCCCTGGCCGCCCGGCTCGGGGAAGAAGCACACGTTGCCCTTCAGGCAGCGGTCGTAGCCGACGAGTTCGGTGGTGTCCTCGCGGAGCGCGGTGAGCAGTCCGACGGTGACGGTGACCGCCACGGCGGCCGCGCCGGCCGCGAACAGCGGGCGCGGGATGCGGCGGCGCGGACGCAGCCTGGGCAGGCGCGGCGACGGCTCGGTGCCGGCCGCCGCCTCGACCCGGCGCAGCAGCGACACGGTGTCGTGCCGGGCGCGCTCGGCGTGCGTGCGGGCCAGGCAGTCGGTGACGATCGGCCGCCATTCGGCGGGGAGTTCGGGCGACAGGCGCAGTTCCTCGGTGCCGCGCGCGTACCGTACGGCCGCGTCGCGGCGGGCGGAGGGCGTGCCGCCGGGGAACGGCATGGTGCCGGTGAGCGCGAGGTGGGCGAGCACGCCGAAGGCCCAGATGTCGGCCGTCGGTCTGATCTGGTGGCCGCGTTCGCCGAACTCCGCCCAGGCCAGCTCGGGCGGCGTGTAGTCGGGGGTGGAGAACGCCGGCGAGTAGCCGTGGGTGCCCTCCATCTCGACGGCGAGGTTGAAGTCGGCGAGCCGCACCGAGCCGGTGCCGGAGTCGCCGTCCGGGACGAGCAGGACGTTGGCCGGCTTGAGATCGCCGTGCACCCAGCCCGCCTGGTGCAGTTGGGCCAGCCCCTCGCAGATCTCGGCGAGCAGCCGGGCCGGTACGGGGCCGGGGCGCCGGTCGAGCAGCGTGTCGAGGGAGCCCTCGGCGCGTTCCAGGACGAGCACGGTGGCGCCGTCGAGTTCGGGCAGCTCGGGGTCGTCGACGGTCAGCACCTGGTGCATCCGCACCAGCCGGGGGTGCCGCAGCTTCTTCAGCAACTCCACTTCGCGGTCGGCGAGTTCACGCAGGTGGCGGAGTTGGCGCGGGGTTCGGGTGCCGGTGGGGAGGAACTTCAGCGCCGCGTCCTGGGGCAGGCCCTCGGGCACGTCCTCGCCCGCCGGGTCCGGGGCCGCGGCGAGGCGGGCGGCGTAGACGCTGCCGAACGCGCCGGAGGCCAGCGGCTCCCGGACCTCCCAGGGGCCGACGCGGTACCCGTTCGGAATCTCCAGGTCCATCAGTTCGTCCTTCCGTCGAGAAGCGCGAGGTCCTCCTCGCGGACGAGGTCGAAGCGGAGGGCCAGCGACACGACCGTCTCCTTCTTCCCGTTCAGTCGTGGGCCGCCCTCGGCGGCGTCCGGGCCCGGTTTGAGGCGCAGCTTCACGGCCAGGTAGTCGGTGTTCCACTGCACCGAGGTGCGGTTGACCGACGGCCACACCGGCCGCAGACGGCGCACGACCTGCTCCACGGTAGGCAGCGGCGCGTGCGCCTCGCCGCGCAGCCTGGCCTCGCAGAGCGCGGCGAGGACGAGGAAGTAGCGGGTGGAGCGGTCGAGCGGGAAGGCCGGGGCGGTGGCCCCGTCGTAGCCGTCGGCGTCCCGTTCCAGGTAGTCGTGGCGCGGCGCCCACACGTCGAAGCCGAGTAGTTCGCTCTCGGCCGGGATCACCACGCGGGCGAACTCGAACGGCACGGGTGCGTCCACCCGGCCCGGCGCGATCTTGACGTGTTCACCGGCGCCCTCCGGGTTCTCCACGACGTAGGTGTGGGCGCGGCTGGAGTTGGTGAGCGTCCAGAACGACCCGGTGGCGGTGATCGTGCCGGCGATCCGGGACACCCCTGGGTGCGGGATCGTCAGGCAGGGCGACGACCGGGTGCCGGGCGGCACGGCACGGCCGAAGGCGAGCGTCTGACCCGGTTCGAGTCTGAGCTGCCCGGAAGGGCCCGACTTGCCGTCGGGCACGACGATGACACTGAACATGTGTGTAGGTCCCCCTTGGTCCGGGCTGATTTTCCCCCGTGCACGGGCCCGGCGTGAAGCAGGGGGACGGCGGGTCGACACGGACGTCCGGATTCCGCCAGTGTCCGGGCCACTGTCGGTGCGGCGCCGGCCGCCTCCGCGCACGCCGCGCACCCGGGTCCGGACGGCGGTTGCCCCGCCCGGCCGGGACGGTGGATCATGGGCATGCTCGTGACAGCCAGCGGGTCTCGACGGGGGTGTGGGGCATGAAGGTGCGTGGGCCGGACGAGGGAGCGCGGCGGCTTGCTCGGTGAACTCCTCGACCGCTCGCCGCGGCACGTCGGCCCGTACCGGCTCCTCGCCCGGCTCGGCGCGGGCGCCATGGGCGAGGTCCACCTGGGCGCCGACACCCGGCCGGGTCCCGCCGGCGACGGACCGCGACTCGTCGCCGTGAAGACCGTACGGGCGGAGCTGGTCGGCGACCGGGAGCTTCGGGACCGCTTCCGCCGGGAGGTGGCGACGGTCCGGGCGGTGGACAGCCGCTTCACCGCCCGGCTGCTCGACGCGGACGTGGACGCCGCGGAACCCTGGCTGGCCGCCGAGTACGTCGCCGGCCCCACCCTGGGCCGCGCCGTCCGGGTGGCGGGACCGCTGCCCGCCGAGGCCGTACGGGGTCTGGGGCTCGGGCTGGTGCGGGCGCTGCGCGGCATCCATCACGCCCGGGTCCTGCACCGGGACCTGAAACCGGCGAACGTGCTGCTCGGCGCGGACGGGCCCAGGGTCATCGACTTCGGTATCGCCCGCGGCTTCGGTGCCAGCACGATGACGGCGACCGGTGTCATGGTCGGCTCGCCGGGCTTCATGTCGCCGGAACACGTGCGGGGCGGCCGCTCTGTCGTGGCCGCGTCGGACGTCTTCTGCCTCGCGTCGGTGCTGGCCTACGCGGCGACCGGGCGGTCCCCGTTCGGCGACGGCCCGGTCGCGGCCGTGCTCTACCGGATCTTGCGGGCCGAGGCGGACCTCGCGGACGTTCCGGACGGGCTGCGCGAGCTGATCGAGGACTGCCTGAGCCCGGACCCCTCCACCCGCCCCGACACCGCCGCGCTGGAGGCCCGCTTCCGGACGGCGGCGACGGACGAGGCCGACGCCGCCCCCTGGCCGCCGGAGGTGCGTGAACTGGTGGCCGAGGACGAGGCGGAACTCGCCCGGGTCGTGGCGGCCGCGGGGCCGCTCGCCCCTCCGGTGCCGACGATGCCGGGCGCCTCCCCCGTCCACAGCGCGGAGACGGTCACGGCGTCGCCGCGCGCGGCCGCCGAGACCGGCGATCAGCCCGCCGGGCCGCGCCGCCGCTCCGGCCGCCGAACCGCCGCGCTGGTGGTCGCCGCGGCGCTTGTCGTGGGCGCGGTCGGCGGCCTGGCGGCGAACGCGTTGCGGGAGAGCGGCGGTGAGCGGACCCCGGCCGCCTCCGGATCGCCGTCCCAGCCGTCCCGGTCGTCCCCGTCACCCTCCGCCCCGCCGAGGGCCGAGACGGGGGCGGGTGTCGACCGGCACGGCGTGGACCGCAGCCGCTACTTCCCCGTCGACGGCGGCAGCCGACCGGAGGGCTGGCGGCCGTGGTCGGCCAAGCTCGACGGGCGTCCGAGGGGCTGCGCGATGAACCGTGTGCTGCTGGTCTGCCGCACGTTCGACGGCGGGTTGGAAGCGGTCAGCAGCACGGACGGCAGACCGCTGTGGAAGGCCCCCTCCCCGGCGCCCGGCGAGCGGCCGGCCATGACCGGCGCACGCGGGGTGGTCATACCGGGGCGCGGCAGCAATCCGCTGCTCCACGGGGACACGGTCGTCTCCGCCGAGGGCGGCATGGTGCGCGGCCGGTCGACCGAGGACGGCACGGTCCGCTGGGAGCACGAGTCGGGCGCGGGCCGGGAGGCGGAGAACGTCAGGGACGCCATCCTGGGCGACGGCGTCGCGTTCTTCAGCCTGCAGGCGGGCGAGGGCGGCGCCCTGTACGCCTTCGACGCCGCCACGGGCAAACGGCTCTGGCGGCAGGACCTGAGCGCGCGGCACCTGCCGACGGCCGCGTTCGGGATGCACGGCGCGGAGGCCTTCGTGGAGGGCAGGGTGGTCGCCGGGACCAGCGGCGGCCTGACCGGCTTCGACGCCAGGAGCGGCAAACCGGCGCCGCTGGCGGTGCCCGGCGGCGGCGACTGCACGGCGGTCCGCGCGCACGGTGGCCACATCCTCTGCGACGTCGAGGGCGGGGACACGGTGACGCTCGACGCGGTCACGCTGCGGCCGGTCCCGCCCGGCGACCCGGCGGACGAGCCGCTGAAGGTGCCGGCGGAGAACGTGATCCCCGCCGGCAGCAGGCAGTACCGTCTGGAGCACACCGGCCGCGGAGTCGAACTCACCGATCTCGGGCCGGCGTCGGCGCGCACACCGCGCGTCGTCGGGGTACCGCCCCGCGAACTCGAGGACGCGGGCGAGGGCGAGGGCGGCAGCGGGTACAGCGCCTCGGACCCGGTGATCGTCGGTTCCACCGCGCTGTGCCTGGACAACCGCTACCTGTACACACTGCCGTTGCGGAACGGGGAGCGGGCGCGGCACGAGATCAAGGGCGCCCCCGGCAACCGCGGCACCAGCGGACTCGGCAGCGGCGGGTTCGACGACGCACAGAGCCAGGTCTGGGCGCCGGAGTTGCTCTCGCTCGGCGGCGCCCTCTTCCTGGTCTTCCACGACGGCACCGTCCGCTCGCTGGAACTCCCCGGCTGAGCCGCCGACCGCCCCTCCCCGACACGACTTGGAGCCACCCCGACTGTGTTGCGACCACTCGACGCACACGCCCCCCGAGACGTGGGCCCGTTCCGACTGCTCGGAGGCCTGGGCTCCGGCGGTATGGGCACGGTGTATCTCGCGGTGCCGCGGGGCGGCGGCCCTCACGACCTCGTCGCGCTGAAGACCGTCCGCCGGGAGCTGGAGTCGGAGGGCGACTTCAGGGTCCGGTTCCGGCGGGAGGCGGAGGCGGCGCGGGCGGTGCGCAGCCCCCACGTCTCCGCGCTGGTCGACTCCGACGCGACGGCCGAACGCCCGTGGCTGGCCACGCAGTACGTCGCAGGGCCCTCCCTCGACGAGGCGGTGTCCCGTCTGGGCCCGCTACCGGTGGACGTGGTGCGGGAGTTGGGCGCGGACCTGGCCCGCGGACTGGCCGCCGTGCACGGCTCGCGGCTGGTGCACCGCGATCTGAAACCGGGCAACGTCGTCCTCGGCGGCCCGGGTCCGCGACTCATCGACTTCGGTATCGCCCAGGCGTACGACGCGACGGTCCTCACCGCGACCGGCGTGATGGTCGGCTCTCCGGGCTTCATGTCCCCCGAACACGTCGCCGGAGACCGCTCGGTGACGGCGGCCTCGGACGTGTTCTGTCTGGGCGCCGTCCTGTGCTTCGCGGCGACCGGGCACGGGCCGTTCGACGACAGCGAACTCGCCGCGATCGTGCACCGGATCAGCCAGGGCCGGGCCGAACTCGCGGGGCTGCCGGACGAGTTGCGCGAGATCGTGTCCGACTGCCTGCGACAGGACCCCGCCGCCCGGCCGACCACCGGCGAACTGATCCGCGCGCTCGACCCCGCGACGGCCGCCGCCCGCCCCGGCGCGTCCCCGGCGCGTCGCGAGGGCCCCTTCCCCTGGCCGGACGGCGTCCGGCAGCTGATCCACACCCACGAGACCGCCGCCGGTAGGGCCCTGCTGGCGCCCCCGACGCCGGACA
>NZ_VJYK02000193.1 GCF_007097205.2 Streptomyces alkaliterrae | reverse complement strand
TCAGATGCGTATAAGAGACACACACCACCCTCCACCTCCGCGCCGCCCTCGTCTGACAACTCCGGAGCGAGCCGGACGGACGCGGTCCCCACCGTGCTCACCCGAAGGCGAGCGGCCCGGTCGCCGGGTCGTCCAACCACGCGTGCGTGGCGCCGTCCGGAGCGACGGTCAGCCCGAACCGGTCGACGCCGGGACGGCCGACCTCGGCCCACCACGTCAACACCCGCTCCACCTCCGCCCACAACCGGCGCGGCCCCGACTGGTACACCAGCGCGGGCGCGCCGGGCTCCCGGAACTCCGCCGCCGCCCAGGACCGGCTGGCCAGGTCGAAGAACCACACCCGCCCCGTGCCGTCGCCGGTCGGGTTGACCACATGGGCGCAGTCCGGCACGCCGAGCCCGGCCACGAAGCGCGCCGCCCGGTAGCGGTCGCCGAGGTCGGCGAGGGCCAGCGAGCCGGCGGAGACGTCGGCGTCACCGGGGAACGACGGGACGTACTCGCGGAAGCGGTTCCAGTCGAGCCGCTGCGCCCGCAACTTCATGAACTCGACCATGCGGAGGAACGGCCCGCGCGCGTGCCCGTCCTCGGCCACGGTGAGCCGGACCAGCGCGTCCTGATCGCTGTAGTGCGTACCCCACGGCGCCAGCACGACGCCGCCGGGACGGGCCTGCCGTAGCCAGTGCGGTGAGAACTCCCGCACTCCGGCCGTGACGACGACCCGGTCGTAGGGCGCGCCCGGCGCCCAGCCGTCCCGGCCGTCCGCGTGCACGACCTCGGCGTCCAGCCCGGCCGCCTTCAACGCCGTGCGGGCCGACTCCACCACCGCACCGTCGATCTCCACGCTCACGACGTTCGACGCGCCCAGCCGGTGTGCGAGCAGCGCGGCGTTCCACCCGGTACCGGTGCCGACCTCCAACACCCGTGTTCCCTCGCGCACGTCGAGGTCCCGGAGCATGGCCGCCACGACCGACGGCATGCTGGACGAGCTGGTCGGGACCGCACCCGGTGCGGTGCCGCTGTGCCGCCCGTCGTCCCACTGCGTGACCAGCGGAATGTTCGAACACGCCGCCCGCTCCCACGCGTCGACGTCCTCCCGGTCCACGGCGGCGTTCCGCCCGGTCGCCATGTCGTGGGTCCAGAAGAGGTCAGGCAGGAAGAGCGAACGCGGCACGGCCCGGAACGACTCCGCCCACGCCGCGTCCAGGTCGCCGGACACCAGCAGCGACCGCACCAACTCGTCGCAGGCACCGCCGCGCCGGTCGCGGTCCGACGTCACTTCCTGTGCTTCCCGTCGCCCTCGGGCATGTCGCCGTCGGGCGGTGGCGGCGGTGGCGGCGTCCAGGGCCGGCCGGGGACCTTGTCCCCGCCGTCTCCCTCGTCCACGTTCCGGCAGCGTGGATCGATCACGGTCCGAACCCCCAGTGCGGTCTGTCGCGAACGGGCCGCCACTGCGAGCGCCCGCGCCTCCCCAAACTATCCGTTACCCAGCGTCGACCTTCGGTAATCGGAGTGCTCCGCCGACCGCGTCAGGCGGCCGGTTGTCGGGTGTGGTCCTCGGGGTGGGGGGTGGGGTTCTGGAAGTGGGCGACGCCGGGGATCAGGAGGCAGAACAGGCTGGAGGCGGCGACGAGGGCGGCGCCGGCCACCAGCGTGGTCGTCGCGCCGACCAGCGCCACCAGCGGGCCGACGAGCACGAAGCCCACCGGTAGCAGCGCGTACGCGCCCAACTGGTCGAGCGCGAAGACCTTCCCCAGCACCGTGTCGGGGAAGGCGCGTTGCAGCGCGGAGATCCAGTAGACGAAGTAGATCTCCACCGCGAAGCCGCCCAGCGCGAAGCACAGCACCACCACCGGCAGCGGGAACGGCACGGCCAGGCTCAGCGGCACCAGCGCGTAGCAGGTCAGCACCAGCATCGACACCCGGCCGCGGGCCTTCGGCCGCCAGCGGCCGGCCAGCACGATGGCCGGCAGCGCGCCGAGTCCCATCGCCGCCAGTACGACGCCGTAGGCGAACTCGCCGCCGAAGTCCTCCCTGGCGACCAGCGGCAGCAGCGTCAGCGCGGGCGCGGTACCGGCGAAGAGCTGGAGGCAGACCGTGCCCATCACGGCCATCACCCACGGCCGTTCGCGGACCGCCCGCATGCCGTCGGCGGCGTCGGCCAGCACCGCCTTGCGTCCGGCGCGGCTCGGCGCGGCGTCGTCGAGCCGCAGCATCACCAGCGCGCCGAGCGCGAACACCGCGCTGGTCGCGAGCAGCGCCGGCCGCACCCCGACCAGGGTCACGGCCGTCGCGCCGACCAGCGCGCCCAGCACGGCAGAGCCGCGCTGCGCGGCGGAGACGAGCGCGTTGCCGCGTTCCAGCAGGTCCTGCGGCAGCAGCTTCGGCACGAGGGAACGGGAGGCCGGGCGGGACAGTGCCTCGGCGGCCCCGACCAGCGCGGTGACCAGCGGCAGCGCGGCCAGCGGCAGCGCGCTCAGCGACAGCGCCACCAACAGCAGCAGCACGGCCCGGAAGGCGTCCGCGCCGATCAGTACGCGCGAGCGCCGCACCCGGTCGGCGATCGCGCCGCCCACCAGCAGGCAGACGACCAGCGCCACCGCCCGCCCGCCCAGCACCAGTCCGACGTCGGCGGCACCGCCGCCCTCCCGCAGCACGTACAGGCTGAGCGCCACCGGCAGCACCTGGTCGCCGACGGCGCCGCTGGCGAGGCTGGCCCACAGCCGCAGGAAGCGCGGATGACCGCGCAGGCCGGGCCGGGCGGCGGCCGGGCCGCCGGTGGTCGGGGTGGTGCTGTCCTTGTCGCTCAAGGTGTGGCTCTCTGCGCGGGGGCCGAGCGGGGAGGTCTCAGGCCAGGTGGGTCGGTGGGGGGAAGGTGAAGTCGGAGGGCAGCGGCGGGTCGCCGGCGGCGCCGTCCGGCACGCCGGCGGACAGCAGGTAGACGGCGAACTCCTCCGCCGGGTCCACCCCGAGGAAGCGTTCCACCTCGCTGTCCGCGAACGCGACCGTCTGGAAGGGGCCGAGCCCCAGCGCCGTCGCGGCGAGCGCGAACGTCTGCGCGTAGTGCCCGGCGTCGTACATCCAGAGGCGGTACGCACGCGGGTGCCGGTACTTCCAGGCCAGCCGGTTGGCGACGGCGGTGGTCAGGACGGTGAACGCCCCTTGGTAGGACGGTTCCTGGCGGTAGGAGAGCGCGGCGACGCGCTCGCGGTCGGCGGCGCCGTCCAGCAGTTCCAGCGCGTGCCGGGACGGCGCGTAGTGGTACAGCCCGGGCGCCACGCCGACCACGTCGTGGACGACGACGTACGCCTCCACCTCGTGTCGGCCGCCGGCCGACGCGCTGACCCGGCACTGCTGCGTGCCGAACTGCCCGCCGTGGACAAAGCGGTGAGGCGCGAAGGTGTGGAAGAGCAGTGTGCTGAAGGCGTCCAGGCCGACCGGCTGCCCGGTGAACGCCCGATGGGTGCGGCGGGCCGCGAACGTCTCCTCGACGGAGGCGGACAACGGGACCAGCTTGCGCGGAAGCGGCACGACCGGCCGGTCCGGGTACTCCTTGAAGACGTTCGGCGCGCCGCCCTCCTCGACGATCTCGGCGGCGACGTCCGCTCGTTCGGGTGAGTCGACGAGGTAGTCGGCGTCGCGGGTCTCGGTGTGGAAGCGTTCCGCGACGGCGCCCCAGCGCTCCCACAGTTCGGGCCGTCGGACCGGCGTCTCCTGTGTGTCGTCCCGCACCAGCACGCCGAGGTCGAGCAGGGCGTCGACCGCCTTGCGCACGTCCGGCTCGTGCTCCGCGCCGAACGCGGCCGCCAGCTCGTCGAGTTCCACGCCGTCGCCGGCCTGCTCCAGCAGTTTCACCAGATCGGGTGAGAGCTGTATCCACTGCCGCCGGTCGGGCACGCCGGCCTCCAGGCCGTCCGCGCGCCACCGGCACACCAGTTCCTCACGACGACGAACCCGCATTCCGCTCCGCCCCTCCTCGACCGGACCGCCACGGTCGGCGATGCCATGCCATGCCCGACACGCGCGACGTCCGGCCGTGCCACGCTCACGACCGGACGTCGACTCACACGCACCTAACGCCGATGTCAGACGCTCGGGTGGTGCAGCAGCTTCTTGCCGTCCTCGACGATCTTGATGTCCAGAGCCATGTCGGTCACCTCCTGAAACGTCTCAGCGGGGTTGCGCCCGGGCGAACGGTGGTCGGCCGCCGCGATTTCCGGACGTGGAAAGAACGTTAGGCGCCGTTCGGTGGACGAGGCAATCAATGCCGCCAACTGTGGCGCGAATGCGCCCCTCCCGAGCTGGAGTTGAGCGCCATCGCCGCAGGTCACAGCGGTCCGGTCGTGACGTTCAAGTGTTTCGGCCGGTTGCCGAAAACCGACTGCGAGAATTCTCGACAGGGCGTCGACAAATTCTCGATCGTGTCGCTGGATAATATCCGCCCATGCGCGGGGCCGGAGAATATGAAGACATATTCATGTCCACTTTCACCCACCTCGCTCCCGCGTTTTTGCGTGATCTGCGTCATGTGCCGGACCTGGCGGCTCGAGGTCGGGTCCCGTCGGTCGGCGTGGTGGGTGTCGGGCGGTTTCGCGCAACCTCCCTTCGGGTCAGGGCTGTTCGGGATCGCGACGGATGGTGCGACGCGAGGGGAAGCCTGCGAGTCCAAGCTGCGGTCCGGTCTTCGTCAGCGAATCCAAGGCGAGGGTCCTGTTTGACCTGAGATAACGTCCTCCCTGACCAGTAATACGCACAAATCCAGGGGGATCCAGATGCGTAAGGGCACCGCCCTTCTCGCGGCAGGCATATCCGCTGCCGCCGTACTCACCATGGGGACCTCGGCGCAGGCCGTCGACGTTCCCTCCGACTACACGGGCCTCGACCTCGCCGACGACGTGGTCGTGGAAGACGTGGCGGGGGAGCGGGTGACGCCGGAGGACGAGGAGCTCGTCAGGGCGCCGGAGGGTCTTATGCCCAGGTCGGCCGCCGGATCCAGCGCCATCGGCGTGTTCAGCTACAGCCACGGGGGCCTGACGATCAAGGTTCCGAGCGGGTGCTTCCTGACCCACTCGATCAAGGGGTCCGGCAAGAAGGTCGACCGCCAGATCGCCGGCGTCGACTGCGTCGGCCCCGCGGCGCTGGGCGCGCGCTTCTGCAACACCCGGCTCGAGTTCCACTACGCGGACACCTCGGGGAAGACCTACAAGATCAAGCGTGGTCCGCTGAACAACAAGTGCACCACGGGCACGGTCCCCACGTACAAGATCGGAGCGCATACGCTGCCGAAGTACGGGAAGGCGTGCGCCCAGCTGTTCGTCAACGGCAAGCGCACCGCCGTTCAGTGCCACTTCATCACCAAGTAGCCGACGGTAGTGAACATGACATACAGCAGCACCCGTGAGTGGTGGGGCGAGGTCGCGGTGGGCGTCCTCGCGGCCGTCGCCACCACCGTCCTCCTGGCCCTGCTCTGCTTCCTCTCCCTCGGCGGGGAGGAAGCGACGGTGAACCTCGCGTGGTTCGCGGTCCCGGGCCTGTTCGTGGGCCTGTGGGTCTCCCGGCGCTACCGTCGCCGCCGCCACAAGGACTGACACGACGTCTGCCGAGTCATACGACCCGTGATGCCCCGCGCCCGCAGCGCGGGGCATCACGGGCTCGGGCAACCGGCCCTGTGATCCACCGCACGCCCCCGGCCCGGCACCAAACCCCACGGCGGGACCGTCCCACACCACGCCAACATACGCACAGACCAGGGGGATCCCATGGCCATCTCGTTCTTCACCGTCGCCTTTGCCGTCATCGTCGCCGTCAGCATCGGCGGCATCATCTACACCGTGACCAAGAAGTAGCCGACGCCGACCGGAGGACCCGTCACTCATTCGGAGGTGTGGTCCATCCGGCCGGGCGCGTGCGGCGCCGCCGCCCCGGGCTCCCCGGTATAGCGTCGGAGCCGGGAGATCGACCCCCGCGCGGCGAGTCCGAGGAGGCGGCGGTACGTGGCGACGGACACCGGCGGCACCGACCACGGCGTGATCCACTGGGACGGCCACCGCACCTGGTGGGAGCGACGCGGCAGCGGCGGCGTACCGCTTCTGCTGCTGCCGGGCGGCCCCGGCGCCTCCAGCCACTACCTCACCCCGCTCGCGGAGCGGCTGTCCCGGGAGCGGCACGTGGTCCGCTACGACCCGCTGGGCACCGGGCACTCCACCCGGGAGCGCCCGGCCGACGGCTGGACGGTCGAACTGTTCCTGCACGAGCTCGACCAGGTACGGCAGCGGCTCGACCTGGACACGGTCGACCTGCTCGGCCACTCCTGGGGCGGCTGGCTGGCCCTGGAACACCTGCTGCGCGGCGCGCGCGGCGTACGCGGCCTGGTCCTGTACAGCTCCTCCGCAAGCGTCCCGCACACCAGCCGCGAACTGCGGCGGCTCGCCGCCGACCTCCCCGAGGCGGACCGCCAGGCCATCGCCCACGCGGAGCAGACCTCGGCGTTCGAAGGCCTGGACTACCAACGCGCCGTCCAGACCTTCCTGCACCGCCACTTCTGCCGCCTCGACCCGTGGCCCGCCGAACTCAACCGGCAGGGCTTCGGCTTCGACGTCTACCAGACCCTCTGGGGACCCTCCGAGATCACCTGCACCGGCACCCTTGCCGACTGGGACGTCAGCGACCGGCTCGGCGACGTCCGGGTGCCGACGCTGATCGTCTCGGGCGCGCACGACGAGCTGACGGCGCCGCTCCAGGACGAACTACGCGACGGGCTCCCCGACGCCCGCCGGGTCACCTTCGCCGACAGCGGCCACATGTCCCACCTGGAGGAACCCGACCGCTTCGCCCGAACCGTCGCCGAATTCCTCGCAACGCTCCCCACAGGCCCCACGGGCCCCACGACCCCAGGCCCGTAACCCCTCGGGGCGAAGCCCCGCTTGGGGTGGCGGTTCACAGATCGAAGAGCTCGGCGGCGTTGTCGTGGCAGACGGCGCGGAGCCAGTCGTCGCCGAGGTCGAGGCGGGTCAGGGAGTCGAGGGCGTGGAGATAGGGGTAGGGGATGTTCGGGAAGTCGGAGCCGAAGAGGATGCGGTCGCCCATCGCGCGCAGGCGCGGCAGCTCCTCGCGGGGGAAGGGCGCGTCCCGCTCGGAGAAGTCCGTGAACACCATCGTCGTGTCCAGGCGGACACCGTCGTACCGCTCGGCGAGGTCCAGGAAGTCCCGGTACTCCGGGGTGCCCATGTGGGCGACGATCAGGCGGAGCCGGGGGTGCCGGGAGAGCAGCCGGGCGGTCGGCTCGGGTCCGGTGTGCTTGCCGGGCACCGGCCCGGACCCGCAGTGGATGACGATCGGCGCACCGGCCTCCGCCAGCAGCCCCCACACGTCGTCCAGCAGCGGGTCGTTCGGGTCGTAGGCACCCACCTGAAGGTGTGACTTGAACACCCGCGCCCCCGCCTCCAGCGCGCGGTGGACGTATGCGGGCGCGGACTCCTCCGGGAAGAACGTCGCCGTGTGCAGGCAGTCCGGCGTGCGGGCGGCGAAGTCGGCGGACCACGAGTTCAGCCACGCGGCCATCGCCGGCTTGTGCGGGTACAGCATCGAGGTGAACGCGCGTACGCCGAAGCTGCGCAGCGTCTCCAACCGCTCGTCCTCGGCGGTGCGGTAGGTGATGGGCCACGGCCGGCCGGTGAGCGGGCCGGCCGCGTCGAAGTACTGCCACACCTTCCGCAGCACCTGGTCCGGCATGAAGTGCGTGTGCACGTCGACGAGCCCCGGGAGGCGCAGCCCGCGCCAGAACCCGACAACCGCCGCACGCTCGTCCAAGGCGACTCCTCAGCCCCCGAGTTCGCCACGCCGAACGGCACCGACGAAGTCGGTCCACGCGGGGCGCGGGACGGCGAGGAGCGGCCCGTGTGGCCGCTTGCTGTCACGTACGGGGACGGCGTTGCCGGGGGTAGCGGGGGCGTACTCGATGCAGTTGCCGCCGTTGCTTCCGCTGTAGCTGGACTTGATCCAACGCGTCGCGTCGGCCCGGTGCTTCGCCATCATGGGAGTACCCCTCCAGTGCGTCGCTGATCAGCTTGGCGGAGTCGTCGGCTGAGAGGGCGTCCGCCCTGAGCACATCATATGTCTGCCAGTGCCTGGCGAGCAGTTGTGGATCGCTGCTGAAGTGTCCACGGTCCAGTGACTCGGAGTACACCCACATCTCGTTGTCGGGCAGCGTGATCAAGGACATCGAGGCGTCCGGCCGCCTGAGGCCGGGCCTGTTCGCGGCCGCGATCTGGATGCGGATGTTGGGTTGCCTGCCGAGGGCCAGCAGGTGGGCGCACTGGTCGCGCATCACGGCCGGACCTCCGATCACCGTGCGCAGCGCGCTCTCGTCGAGCACCGCCATGAGCAGCGGGCCGTCGGGGCAGAGGAAGCGCTGCTGACGGCTGAGTCGTGCGCGTACGCGTTCCTCGACGGTGTCGTCGTCCGCATCGGGGACGGTGAAGATGACCCGGGCGTACTCCTCGGTCTGGAGCAGGCCGGGGATGACCTGCGTGCCGTACTCGCGCAACGCGACCGCCTCCGCGTCCATCTCGGCTCGGCGGCGGAACCAGTCGGGATGCTCGACCTGCTCGTACCAGTTGATGCGGCGCCACAGGCGGGCCAGCAGGCCGCCCGTCTTCAGGATCTTGTCGCACTTGGCCGGGAAGCCGTCCTGCGGGACGCGCGTCCCGGCCTCGATCCGGGCGATCAGCGAGCGGTCGCACGGGATGCGTCTCGCCAACTGGTCCTGCGTCATACCGCACAGCTCGCGCCAGTGGCGCAGTACTTCGCCGAACATGCCGGCGGCGGTGGCCGCCGGCTCGGGTCGTCGCTGGTCGCGTCGGCTCATTGAGGTGCCCCCTCTGTGACAGGCGGTTCTGGCACGCGATTGATGTTGCCCCGCCCACTCCTCAGGGCAACGCTGTAAGTGCGGACAGTAATCCCGCATCGTACGAGTAATTCTGAAATTGGGGTACATATGCTGATCACCCGAGTTGACGGAGGCGGGGAGCGGGACGTGCGGCGGGTCGTCGACCACGTGAAGCTCTGCCTCGTGCCGACGCTCGCCGCGCACGGCATGGCGTGGTGCGACGCGCCGCCACCGGTTGTGCCGTCGCCCGGCTTCCGTGCCGGCGCCGAACTCGGGACCGACGAACTCCGCGTGCTGCTGCACGCCTTGCGCCGCTGGTCGGCGCGGTGAGCGCCGCCGCGCAGGAGCCGGACGGCGGCGACACGATCGCCGACCGCGTCGAACGGCTGTCACTCGCCGTACGGGACCATCTGGAACGGAGGACGCGAAACGTGCCACGGGCGGTGTACCGCTTCCGCGAGTACCGCGTCGAGCCCGACACGGAGCCGGACGCGGAACCGGTGACGTTCACGATGAGCTGCGCGGTCTGCGAGGCGAGCGGTCCGACGGAGTCGGACACGGCCGCCGCCGCCCGCTGGATTCCCGCCCACCTCAAGCAGGAACCCGAGCACCTGACCTACCGCGAACACATCACCCGCCCTTACCGCGCCGTCCCCGGCACGTGGCTGTGAGAGCGCGCAACCGGCGCGTGCCCGCCGCCCTCCTCGGGGAGACTGGGCGAGGACGGGGACACGACAAACGACGGGAGCGGGGCGCGTGTTGATACGCGGGCGGGGTGCGGGTCGGGTGGTCGTCGCCGTGGTGGCGGTGCTGCTGGTGGGTGGGTGCGCGCAGGCCGAGGAGGTGCGGGACCGGGCGGTCGGCTGCGGCAAGCTCGCGGTGGCGACCGCGAAGCTGATCGACGAACTTGAGCGGACCGTCCGCGACCCGGCGTCGGGTGACCCGAACGAGGTACTTGACGGCCTGGACAAGGAAGTCGACAACGTCCAGCGCTACTCCGGCGACGCGGACCTCGCCAAGGCCGGCAAGAAGCTTGCCGACGCCGCGCAGGACGTACGCGACGCGGTGGACCAGGGGCGCGCGCCAGATCTCGCGCCCCTGCGCGACGCCGGCGCCGAGCTGACAAAGGTCTGCGCCAAGGGCTGACCCCGCCAGGCTCAGACGTCGATCCCCGCGAAACCCGTCGTGGACTTCCCGTCCGGCGGTGGCTCCAGGTCGGCGAGGTCGTCGGACTCGTCAGCGAACCTGCGCTCCGCGACCTGCCTCTCCGCGTCGCTCGACTCCACGCAGAACTCGTTGCCGTCCGGGTCGGTCATGATCACGTAACCGAGACGGAAGGTTTCCATCGTCCACCTTCTCTCGACGACCACCGCGCCCAGCGCCGTGAGTCGTGCGACCTCGTCGTCGAGCGTTCCGCGTACCGGGTTCAGCCAGATGCGAGTGCGGCTGCGGGGGCGCTCCCCGCTTCTCGCCTCCGTCAGGTACAGGGACGGGTGGCCGGTCTGCTCGTCGGCGATGTGTACGCCGTCGGCGGCTGGGCTGATCTCTCCTCCCAGCGCGGCGCTCCAGAACTTCGCGAGTTCGAGTGGTTCTGCGCATTCGATCTCGACGGCACGCAGTGATGGGCTCATGCGGCACACGCTAGCTCGGGGGGGCGGAAACGGGCGTGGCGGTGTGCGTGGTGGTGGGC
>NZ_VJYK02000192.1 GCF_007097205.2 Streptomyces alkaliterrae | reverse complement strand
TGTATAAGAGACAGGGATATGCCCCGGCTTGCCGGGGCATAGAGAGCGCGCCGCGCAAGCGCGGCGCCGGATTCCCCCGCAAGCGGGGGAATCGGATTCCGCAAGCGGAATCCTGAAAATGGGTACGATTCGCGCAAGCGCGAATCGTAGGACACCCGCGCAAGCGCGGCTGTCGAGGCTGACTGGAAGGGAGATGCATCATGCGTGGACCTGTGTAGCCCTTGGGAATCCTAGCAACTATCCCTGTAAGAGGCTGACGGACCATCGACCTGACAGGACGCCAGACCCTTACCGTAGTGACGGGCTCCGCTGCGCTCCACCCGGACCCCTCCTCGCCCTTGAAACCGGTTGCTCGCGCGCGCCAATACCCCGCCAGCATACACGCGAACCAGTGTCGACGGAACGGAATAAGTCGACACCATCACCCAGGCGAGCGAACGCCTAGAGGGAATGATGCATCACTGTCGTTGCCTGTGTAGAGTTTGGTTCCTAGCCGCACCACCCCTTGCCTCTGGTGCAATTCATCGGATGAATTCAGAACCGAGCGGCCTCGAATAGCTCAGTCAGAGAACGGAAGCCAGATGTGAGGACTGCTGAAATGCGGGCTGGGGCGCCCAGAGGGTGCGCACCTGGGTGCTCCCTCTGTTGGTGCCGTCAGCCTCGGGTGCCCGGACCACCCGAGGCCCTGGCGCGGCCTCGCGCGCGCGTGCGTCTTAAGGAAAAGAGGGGGCCTCGCGGAAATGTGCTCTGACCTGGGCTTTTCCGGAAGGGCATGTGTCAGCCACAACACATTGACCTGCGGAAATGTGTCCGTGGTGCCACACCGGCACCCATATTCGCCAACCCAGCTTGTACAAGTACGGATCGTTGCAGGTGGCTCCGGGTTTCTAGGGGCACGGCCCGAATCCGTTGTGTCGGCGCCGACACCAAAGCGCCACGCCAGCGTGTACAAATCTGCCAACTGAGCTTGAACAACTGCTAGCGTCCGGCGCGTACCCACAAGATCGAGGACAGGACCCCCGTCGATGCCTCCCCAGCCCAAGCGCCCTGCCGCCGGCCGCGGCAAGGGCCGTATCGCCGCCGTTCCGCCTGGTGGTGACAGCGCCTTCCGCGAGACCCTGTCCTCCAGGCTGGGCAAGGACATCAAGCCGCCGACCCGCAAACGGGCCGTGCAACAGATGGACGTCAGCGTCCGGTACACGTACCGCGCGCCCCACGACATGTACGGCCGGTCCGGCTACAGCGTCGTCTCCAACGACTTCCTCGCCGACGTCCTGGCGGTGCTCATCGCGCAGCACGGCATGTCGCCGATCCAGTCCGCGGTCCTCCTGTGGTGCATCGGCCGGCAGCGTGAGGGATGGCTGCGCGCCACGCACAAGAAGATCGCCGACAAGCTGGGCGTAGAGCGGTCGAACGTTACCCGGGCCATCGGCCGCCTGGAGCACTGGCACATGATCCAGCGCGTCGACACCGGGCTGATCTTTGTCAACCCAATGCTCGGGTTTGAGGGCAACGGAGATGTTCAGCGCGAGATCCTGGACGCGCTGCGCGACCCGCAGACTGGGAAGCTGCCCGAGGACGTCTTTCCCGCCCTCAACGCCCCGCGGCCGCCGCGCAGCGTGCAGCTGGAGCTCGGTGCCGAAGACGGGGAAGATGGAGTCGTCGAGGAGGAGGGGAAGGCATGCTGATCCAGGCCAGCGCCGGTTTCGGAATGCTGTACCGGCTGGACCTCACCAAGGCCGCCATGGAGCTGCTGAGCGCCCTCATCGAGCGCCAGGAGCCCGGCGGCGAGGTGAACGCCTCCCAAGCCGAGCTGGGGGCCCGCGTGGGCCTGTCCAGGAACTCCGCGAACACCGCGATGGCGCTGCTGGAGAGCCGGAACCTCGTACTGCGTCCCAAGGACCGCAAGTACCGGACCTACTACCTCCACCCCTACATCGCCTCCTACGCCTCCCAGGAGGAGCTGGAGGAAGCGATCGAGGACGCTGCCGAGCGCATCGAGGCCGGCGAACTGCCCGAGATCACCGCTCCGCTGTACGAGACCGCCCCGCCCAAGCGCCAGAGCCAACCGCTCCGGGCCGTCCGCGCCGCCGGATGAAGCCGAACGTCGCCGCACTCGGGCGATGACCGACCACGCACTGTTCCCCTGCTGTAAACAGATGTGCAGCAGGGGAACACGCGTCTGCTCGGGCGGCGGGCGCCCGGCGCTGTATGTAGTAGCCGTGCATAGACCTGCCCGGAACACCGCCGGCTGCTTTCACAGCTCACAGCCTCATACCACGGCGTGTCTACCTGGGGACTTGAGCTGTGATGCTCACAATCTCCGCGTCGTCGGGCAACTCCAGGCGTTCTTTGCGCGGTCCGGGGATCAGTGGGCGAGGGCCGCCGGGCAGCAGCCCATGACGTTGGAGCACCTTGGCACGGCCGCGGCACCAGGTGGTGCAGAACTTCCGGGGCCGGCGGGTGGCTTCGGGCAGGGGCTGGGTGCAGACAGGACAGGAGCCGGGCCCGGCGACCGGCCCCAGGTGCTCAAGCAGCTGGCGGATGCGCTCGGTTTCCTCTGCCGTGGCGCAGCCCGGGCGGTCGGCCCGGCCCCGGCATCCGGCAAGCAGTTCGGCGAATACCTGGCGCAGCTCGGTGAGGTCGCGGCGGCAGGCGCCCAGCAGGTCGAGGAAGTCGTCGACGGGCCAGGAGGCGAGGACCCCGGAGCGGGTCAGGTAGAGGCCGACGGTGTCGACCCGGTACCGGTCGGCGGCATCGAGCAACAGGTAGCCGGTCAGCTGCCAGGCGGTGCGCTTGGACAGCTCCGCCAGCGGGCGGCGGGCGCTCTTGAAGTCGAGCAGCAGGCCGTCGACGACGAGGTCGGCGTCGGCCGTGATCTGAGCGCCGGCGAATGTCGGACCGCCGATGCAGTCCTCGGGGCCGGTACGGGCGCGTAGGGCTTCCAGGGGCCCGTGGGCGGCCTTGTGGAGCTGGGCGGCGACGTCGGCCACGAGGTCGCTGTGCGGGAGGTCCAGGAGCCGCGTGAGGGTGAAGGCGTCCGGGTCCTCGAGGGCGGCCTTGGCGAGCGGGGTGAAGGCGAAGCCGATCGGCGTACGGGCGAGGACCTGGTACCAGGCCGCCGCGATGAGCATGCGGGCCAGGACCTCCTCTTCGTCCTGGCCGCGGTCTACCGGCAGCTCCCGGTTGTCGAGGTCCAGGCGCCGCACCGTCTCGGTGAGGCGCACCGCGAGCTCGTTGCCGACCGCTCGCATCCGCAGGCCTGCCCCGCGGGCGCCGATCCCGCCCGTGAGGTCGATCCCGATCAGGGAAGCGTCGTCGACGGGCGCGGCCGCAGCGAAGGACAGGCGCAGCCGCTGGTCGATCGCCGTGCCGACAGTGCCGGCCTCGGTGCCGACCCCGGGTGGCGGGAGCAGGACGTGATCGGCGCGGTGCTGGGCGCGGTAGCTGTCGCGCAAGGGCTTCGCGCCGGCGGACAGTTCGCGGTCCAGGAACCGGCGCAACGGGGTGTGGGGGCTTCGCAGCCCATCGACCAGGGACAAGACGGATCACCGCCGTTTCGTCGGGCGCCGCTGGGGCGCGGAGGTGTCACGGTTCGGACGGTAGGGAGGGGAACTGACACGACGTCACCCTCAGGGAGTAGCTGCGGGGCGCCGCCGGCGCGGGATTCCCCCGCAAGAGGGGCGGCGCGGTGTCTTTGTTGATGAGCAGCGGCGTGAGCATCTCGGTGGAGACGGGCTGTCACGCGTTTCTGTGAGGCGCACCGGCCTCACAGCCTTCAGCGCCGGGTAGGCGGCCCGTCTGTCACGCTGATCCGCGACGACGGGCGCGGGTCCCGTCGCGCGACGCGTGTCGAGTGGCGGGGATCGAGCGGGAGCCGGCCGAGGCGCGGATCCCTAGAGCGGCCCTGAAAGCCTTCGCTGCGGCGCCGGCGTCGCGGTGTGGACTATCGAGCAGTGGTGGGCCTTCTCCGGGGAGTTGCCCGGCGCGACGCCGCCGCCAGCCTGACCCGCGAAGCCCACGGCAGGTTCGGCCGGCGCCCGGAGGGAGGCGGTCAGCGTGGTTTCGGCGGGTCCGGGTCGCTGAGCGCCTCGCGGACGCGGTTGATACCAGTTCGCAGATCCGGTACGGCAAGGACTGACAGGGGGCCTGATCTGAGAGCGGGCTGCACGACGACCGAGCCGGTGTGCGACTGGCCGGAGGGCGCGCGGTACGACGGGAAGCGACGTTCACCTGGATGGTGCCGGGCTACGGCTCGCACGCCTCCGAGGACGATCAGTTGGGCCTCTACTCGAACACGGCGCTGTGCGGGTTCAGTTGGGCGAAGGACGAACGACCGCGCCGGGTGGAGGGCCTGCCGGACTACCCGGAGTGCCGACGCGAGTCCAGGTCGGTGCTGAACGGCCTCGGGGCCGCTGGTGACTACCAGTGGCCGCCCGGGTGGCCACCGGTGGATACGGCCGTGGCTACGATGCGGAACGCATTGACCCCGGCAGTTGCGATGCCGGGGTCAATGCGTTGTCACGGGTGGCTATCCGAGCCAGGTGATGGTGAGGACGGACAGGCGGCGCAGGGGCCTGTTCACCCAGTAGGTGAAGGACAGCTGGCCGACGGAGGCGTGGCGGATGTCCTCGCCCTCGAGGGCGGCGGCCCACTCCCGCTCGAAGGCCGGCACCCACGTCGTCGCGCGCTTGTCGGCGCGCAGTTGGGCGAGGAGTTCGGCCGGTGCCCCGGGCGCGGGGGCGTACGGGGTGACGGGTGCGTGGTCGGGCTGCGCGCTCATTTGGTCCTCCCGGCGGGTCGTCACCTCACGGTACGCGCGCCGGGTGGCCGTGGATGCGGGCATGGACGGATCCCCTCCTACTGGGTGCGCAGGGTGCGGGCGACGGCCTGGGCGTGCTTGCGCAGCGTCAGGTCCTGCTTGTCCCAGGTGGCGGCCACGTAGTTGAGGAGTTCGGCTGTGGCGCGCTCCGAGTCGCTCGGGTCGCTGGTGATGATCTGGTTCGCGACGGCGGCGAGGCTGGCGGCTGCCTCGGAGGCCGGCTCGTTCCCGTGGCCGGGGCGAGGATCGCCGGTCAGCGTCAGGGTGTACTCGTTGCCGGTGCGGGTGAGCGCGGTGATGGCGTTCAGGTTGAGCCCGAGGGATGGCTGTTCGAGGACGGCGCGCACGAAGTGCGGGTGGTTGCCGATCGCAGCGGCCACGGCGTCCCAGGCGTAGGCCACCCGCTCAGCGTCGGGCACCGGCTCCACGGTGGTCAGGGACAGCTCGAAGCCGGTGCCGTCGGCGTCGCGGAACCAGACCGTCTCGTCGCCGGGCCCGACCGGGGCGACGAAGGTGATGTGCGGGCTGGCGCGCAGCGCGTCGGCGATGCGGACGGCGTCGTGGTCGGCATCGAGCAGCGGGCTCTTGTCGCGGTCGATGGGTGGAAATTCCGTGGTCACGCTTATCGCTCCTAGTCAGTAATCCAGATCGAGGTAGTCGATGTCATTGATTTCCACGTCTGACAGTCCCATAGCGCGTGCGCCGCCGTCCTGGAAATACACTTCCTTGAACCCTTCGGCGATGATTCCGCGCATCTGCTGGTCGCTGGCCCCCGCGTCGCGGGCGTCGAAGAGGCGCTGGGCGTACTCCGGGGGGAGATGGACGGTGAGGCGGCGGAACCGGCCGTCGTCGGTCGTGCCGACCGGCGCGGTGTAGCCGAACCGGGCCCGGGTCTCCACCGTGATTCCGCCCGTGGTGGCGGCCTGCTTCTGCCGGCGCTTGCGCACCAGCGGCTGCCAGCGGGCCTTCACCGCGTCGTCGATCTTCGCGGCGACGTCGGCGCGGGCGTGCTTGCGGGCGCCGCGCCGGTACCTGTTCACGGAGTCTGCGGTGACGCCGATCTCCGCCGCGACAGCCTTCGCGCTGCCGAACTGCTTGAGCAGGAACCCGATCTGGCCTTTGAGGGTCTTGGGCGGGTCCTTGGTGAATGCCTCGCGGTCGGCCCGCTCGATCGCGTCGTCGATCTCCCCCACGGCTCTACTCCCCTTCGTCCAGGACGGCGTCGCCGCCCTTGATGTGGCGGGCCGGGTTCAGGCCCTTCTCCATCAGATCCACCGCCCACAGCATCTGCTGGACGCCTTCCAGCTTCGCCAGGCCCGGCGTGGGACCGAGGCGGAACCCGCCCGGCTGCGGCTTACCCGAGGCCGCGTACGGCAGGAAGTCCAGCGGGCTGCTGCCGGGGCTCGGGTAGACCACGCAGTCGGAGAGCACGGCAAGCGGGAACAGGCCGGTCATCGTGGCCATGTTGCGCAGCTTGCGGTGCATGTTGACGCGGGCCTTGGAGATGACGGCGGCACGGATGTCGGGGCGCCAGGTCGGCCGTTCCAGGGCCGGCCACCGCTCCCCGTCACGGTAGTGGCGGCCCTGCGGGCGCTCGCGCAGCTTGCCCACCCCGCCCTTCACCGTTGCCTTGATCGCGGCCAGCACCGCCGCCAGCGCCGGGTCGACGTCCTTGTGCCGCTCCATCGCCGCCAGGAACTGAGCGTCCGACAGGTCCCGGGTGACGCCGAGGTCGGCGAGGGTGTCGACGTAGGCGTTCTTGAGCCGGTCGTGCCACGGGTCCAGGTACGCGCCGGTCTCCCGTCGCAGGTACGCCTCGAGCGGGGCGACGTTGTAGCCGAGCTCCTGGGCGTAGGCGACGGTGTGCGTCTGGTACCAGGCCGGGCCCGTCGGGCGGGTGCCGTCCGGGGTGAACGGCGAGGGCAGGCGCGGGTCGAGCTCGATGTGGGACAGGTCGACCAGCCAGCTGCCCGGGATCTTCGGGTTGAACTGCGGGGCGTGGAAGTGGTCCGGGGCCGACAGGCCAACGACCAGACGGGCCGCGGCCGCGAGGAACGCGGTGTTCAAGTCCAGGCCGACCGCGTACGGCAGCATGCACTCCTCATCCGTCAGCAGGTCCACGTCCCGCACCCACTGGTACGCCTCCTCGTTGAGGAACCCGCCCGTCCAGCCGCTGTCCACGACGACGGGGTGTTCTGGGGTGGCCTCCGGCGGCGCCGGGTCCATCGGCTCCGTCCCGAGCGAGCCGGGGTTGTGGCCGGATACCCAGTTGCCGGTTGCTTCGTCCCGCACGGCGCGCGTGGGTGGGCGCAGCGCCGTCATCAGCTCCAGTCCCGACACGGCCGTCGATCCGCGGGGGGTGATGACCCGCTGGGCGTAGACGCCGAGGACGCGGGCGATGTCGGCCGGCTCCATCTGGGAGACGCCCGGCCAGGACCGCTCGTCGAGCGCGTCCCAGGAGAGGATCGCCAGCTGCACGCACTGCCGGTCGCGGCCCTGCGCCTTGCGGTAGATCCGCGCCCACGGCCCGAACCCCCGCTGCGTGAGCTGCCACTTCGCGCGCCCCACCTGCTTGACGACGGGGTGGTCCTCCGGCAGGCGCAGGGAGCGGCGCTGCTCGTGGCCCTCCAGGCGCTCCGGCAGCCCCAGCTTCACCGCGGCCGCCGCCGTGAGGACGATCAGCGGGTCGGAGTCCTTGCCGTAGCGGTTCAGCCTCGGCGCGCCGAGGCCGGACTCGCGCAGCGTCCACTCCACCAGCTCCGGGATCGTGGTCGCCGGACAGTCCAGCACGATCCCGTCGACGCCGTACGCGGAGCCGTCGCCGTCCAGTACGGCGAGCGGGCCGTGGGGGAAGCGCGGGTCGCGGGCGGGTGCGGCGGCCTTCTTCGCCGCCGGCCGCCGCGAGGAAGTGGGCCGCGCGGCCGGTCGGGCGGGGCGCGGCGGCGCGGCGGGAGCCTCTACCGGCGCGGTCGCTGTGGCCTCCGGCTGAGTGGGGCCGGTGACCGGCTGCGGCGCGGCCGCCGCTGCCACCGGGGCGGTGCCGGTGCCGGGCGGGGGGTACTTCGCCGCCCACCCCTTCAGCAGCCGCTGATAGGCCTCCAGCCGCGGCGACTTCGGCTCGGAGCGGCCGTTCTCGTAGTTCTTGACCGTCTGCACGGTCGACTTCAGGGCCTGCGCGAGCCGAGCCTGGGTGATGCCGGCAGCCTCGCGCAGCCGGGCGCGCTCCGCTGGGGGCGGGAGTTGGGGCTCCTCCTCCAGCAACGCGTCGATGTTCGCGAACAGCTCTTCCTCGGACGCCATGTCAACTCCTTTCGTGCCCCTCACCCTAGCACGATTTACCCCATCCTTTAGCTGCTTTTTTAACCCGAATCGGATTGACGGGGAGGGTGCGGCGTGGACATGCAAGAAGGCCGCCAGGCGGGTGCCGGACGGCCTTCGGTGAAGTCTGAACCTTGGGCGTGTGGCCTGCCCTCTACTGGGGCTACCAGGGACGACTCAAGAGTCTTCGTCGCCCAGTGTACCTACCTTCGCCCACAGCCCACAGGGGCGCTTCGTGGCGCTTCCACCTGCGGTAATGCCGTGTGAGGCTCATAGGTGCAGCAGTCGTCACAGGCTGCTACTGGTCAGTTCGGGAAGGTCAGCCAGGGCCGCGGGGAGATCGTTGGCACCCTGCTGCGCGTACCAGCCGCGGCACCAGCGCAGGACGCCGGCGCGGCTGATCCGCCACTCCGAGCAGCACTGGACCAACACATCGGCGGCGAAGTCGACGCCCAGCGCCTCGAGGATCGGGTCGATCGGCCCTCCTTCGAATCCGCAGACCCAGGGATCGCCCAGGCCCAAGGCATCGGCGAGGATCGCGTTGGCGGCCCTGCCGGGGCCGGACCCGCTGTATCCCCAGTTGAACCCGCCCAGAGCCTCAGCGTCCTTCGGGGTGAGCTCGTACAGTACGAGGTCGTCGACCTGCCGCTCGGTGGGCCCCGGCTTCCTCTTCTCCACCAGGATGCGGCACTGCCCGTTGTCATTCCCGGCCGGCTGCACACCGTGGTAGATGCGGTCCTGCTTCGTCATGGTGTCCTCCCCTTTCTCCTGCTGATCGTGACCGCACGTCGGCTCTGCCGCAGGGGCGATGACGCGCACTGCCCGGTTCCACACCCGCCAATGGCGAGAAGGTATCCGTCCCCGCGCCTCTGGCCGTTTGGTGGTACACGTTGTGCCGACGACACTCACCGTGATCGTCTTCAAGGACGTCGTCGAGGAGCCCCGTGGAGCTGGTGGAGCGGGCGCTGCCCGCGGTCGAGGAGCACGCCGACCAGGCCGCCGAGAGCGCCTGCCTGCTGGCGGACGTGGTGAGCGCTGGCGGCTGGAGCGTGGTGGCCGTCGAGGACGCCCTCACCGCGATCGAGACCCTGGCGGAGGCGCTGGGCGGGATCGTCCCGGAGCTCCGGGACGTCCTCGCTGCGGCGACCGCCGCAGCCTCCACCGCCCGGCGCCGCCTGGGTCTGCCGGTGGACACCGAGCCGGAGCCGGCCGTCGAGGGGGTGATCCCCGCCCCGCGTACGGGGCGCAGGCCCCGCCGACGCGGCCTCGGCCCCGGGTTCAAGGGCGTCCGTTGATCGGCCGCCGTTGTTCTCCGAGGTACGAGTGGAGCTTGGGGCTGGCAGCCGGTATCTCGGGCGGAGACGAGGGAGGGCTCAGCTCGGGTTCTCTGAACGCGCGGTGTCCTTGAGGTCCTGGGCTGCTCGGTAGTAGCCGTGTTCGTGAGGCAGGCCGGAGGCATAGAGCGCCGCGTCCTTTGCTGCAGCTGCCGCCCGGGCGGCCTCGCGCAGTTCTTCGCTGCGTGCGCGTTCCTCAGCTGACCACTCGATGCCCGGCTTGCCCACGCTCGCTGCGTAGGCCTCCAGTGCGGCGAACGCCGCGGTGGATCGGCGCTGGGCCTCGACAAGATCGGCGTGCTGTTCAGGATCGATGACGCTCACAAAGGGATCGTACGTCTGGTGGTCAGACATACACGCGGGCGGCTTCGGCTCGCTCTTCCCCCTTTCAGGTGACGTCGCGCGGCGATCCCCGTCTCACGCGTTCTGGCCTGGCTATCTGGCTGTCGTGTCCACTCTTCGTCGAACCGTCGCCGCCGCGCTCGGCGCGATCGCCGTTGAGATCGTGCCGGTCTCGTAGCCGTGGCCGGCGCGGGTTCGGTGGTGCTGCGGCCGCCGGTGGAGGTGATGCGTCCGCACCGAGCGGATCAGGTTCCGTCGGCTGCCGACCTGCCGGGAGGAGTCCAATACAGCCCGAAGTTGGACGGATTCCGGTGTGTTGCCTTCGTGCTGGAGGACGGCCAGGTCGTGCTCCAATCACGCGCCGGCCGTCATCTCGAGGATGACTTCCCTCAGGTGGCTTCTGCCCTCGCTCGACAACTTCCGGTAGGTGTGGTCCTCGACGGCGAGTTGTGCGCCTGGGACCGGGGGAGGTTGGCGTTCGAGGCGTTGCTGCGTTCTCGTCGAGGCCGGGACGCGGCCGGTATCCCCGTCACGTTCGCTGCCTTCGATGTCCTGGCGGTTCCTGGCCGGGACCTCCGAGCGCTCCCTCTGCGTGAGCGCTGGGCGCAGCTGGAGGTGCTGCTGCGGGGTGTGGTGCCTCCGGTGGAGCGGGTCTTGGCGACCACGGACCGTGCGGTTGCGATGGAGTGGTGGACGTCGTTGTCTGCGGTGGGGGTGGAGGGTTTGGTGTGTCGCGGCTTGGCGACGCCGTATCGGGTGCGTCG
>NZ_VJYK02000191.1 GCF_007097205.2 Streptomyces alkaliterrae | reverse complement strand
TCCAGCCGACGCAGCAGGGCCTGCAGCTCCGACTGGTTGCGGGCGGCGGCGCGGCGCAGCGTCGTGTAGCGGTCGATGGTGGCGCGCGCCTCGGTGGAGGCCAGCAGTGCCGCCCCGGTCATCATCGGTGAGGAGGCCGTCGCCCGCCGCGGCGGCCGCGCCCTCCTTCGCCGCCTC
This sequence comes from Streptomyces alkaliterrae, assembly GCF_007097205.2. Classification (GTDB taxonomy): domain Bacteria; phylum Actinomycetota; class Actinomycetes; order Streptomycetales; family Streptomycetaceae; genus Streptomyces; species Streptomyces alkaliterrae. Next base: position 10,418 of record NZ_VJYK02000191.1, on the reverse strand, counting down.
CGACTGCTCGCCCAGCAGCACCCGGGGCACCACCAGCACGGCCTGGACGCCGCCGTAGATGTTGCTCTGGAGTTGGACGACGATGCCGTGCCGGCGGGCCAGCTGGGAGACCACGAACAGGCCGATGCGGCCGTCCTGGAGCAGTTCGCCGACGTCGACCCGTTCGGGGTCGGTGAGCAGCGTGTTCATCCGGGTCTGCTCGGCGGTGGTCATGCCCAGTCCCCGGTCCTCGACCTCGACGGCCAGCCCGGCGGTGACGTACTGGGCGCGCAGCAGCACCTGCGTCTGCGGGGCGGAGAACAGCGAGGCGTTCTCGATGAGTTCGGCGAGAAGGTGGATCACGTCGGCGACGGCGTGGCCGCGCAGGTCGCCCTCGATGGGCGGCACCAGCTTGATCCTGGGGTACTGCTCCACCTCCGCGATGGACGAGCGCAGCACCTCGGTCATGCTGACCGGGCGGGTCCACTGCCGTCGGGAGACGGCTCCGCCGAGCACCGCCAGGTTCTCCGCGTGCCGCCGGATGCGGGTGGCCAGGTGGTCGACGTGGAAGAGGCCCTTGAGCAGGTCGGGGTCCTCGACCTCGTTCTCCAGCTCGTCGAGCAGCTCGATCTCGCGGTGTACCAGGGACTGGAGGCGGCGGGCGAGGTTCACGAAGACCTCGACCTTCTCCTCACTGCCGCTGGCGCTGCTGCGCACCAGCGCCGCCGCCTCCAGTACGGCCGCCTCGGCGCCGCGCTGGGCGACGGTCAGGTCGCGGGCGAGCAGGCCGAAGGCGTCGTCCGGCGCCGGCTCGGGCAGCGGTCCGTGGCTGGGTCTGCGCGGCCGTTCACCGCGCTCCAGCCGACGCAGCAGGGCCTGCAGCTCCGACTGGTTGCGGGCGGCGGCGCGGCGCAGCGTCGTGTAGCGGTCGATGGTGGCGCGCGCCTCGGTGGAGGCCAGCAGTGCCGCCCCGGTCATCACCGCGCAGCACAGCAGGAGCGCCCCGCCGAGCAGCGGCCACGGCCCGCCGGGCAGCGCGGCCCCGCCGCCCAGCCGGAGGGCGAGGGCGACGGCGACGGCGCCCAGCACCGCCACCGCGAGGGCAGGGCCGACCGTCAGCCACAGCAGCCGCCGGCGCACGGCGGCCTCGGCTGCGGTCGGCCGGGGCTGGCCGCGGCCGTGCCGTCCGCCGTCGCGGGAGTTCGTCTGGCCCCGACCGCGGCGCCGGCCGGGGACCGGGGCGGGCGTGGTGTCCCGGTTGCCGCCGCCGGGAGAGGCGCCGACCGCGGTGGCGGTCGGGCCTGCGGCGGACGTTCGGCTTCCGTGGTGCACCGCGTGACTCGGGGATTCAGGCATCGCAGTCCTCGAAGGGGAGACCGACCCCGCGTTCGCGGGGCTTGGGATCAGCGCACGCCGACGCTCAGCGCGCACCTCACGCTAGTGGGCGCCGGAGGTGCCCCCTGGCGTACTCCGGCTATTCGCCACCCTTCGCCAGCCCCCTACGGGTGAATGATTCGCAGATCTGTCCATGACGCGGGCGAAGGGAGTAACTTGCGTATGCTCGCGGCAAGTTACCGCTCGCGGACGGTGACGTTCAGCCTGCCGTCCAGATCGAGCCACGCCGGCGCGCTGCCCGGGAGCACCCGGGGCACGCCGTGGTACGCGAACCGGGCCGGACCGCCGAACACAAAGGCGTCGCCGCTCTCAAGTCGGACGTCGGCGTACGGCCTGCCGCGCCCGGCGGAATGGCCGAAACGGAAGACACACGTATCGCCGAGGCTGAAGGACACCACCGGCGCCGGCGACCGTTCGTCGCTGTCGCGGTGCATGCCCATCCGGGCCTGCTCGTCGTAGAAGTTGATCAGCGCGACGTCGTAGGCGGGCGGCCGTTCGCCGGCGCCGAAGGCCGCCGCGACCACCGCGCGCGCCCACTCCCCCAGCCAGCCGGGGAACGGCTTCACCGGTGCGCCGTCCCCGTCGACCGCGGTGTCCGCGTAGCCGTAGGGGTACCAGTGGTGGCCCAGACTCACCTGTCGCACGGACATCCGACCGCCGCCGGGCATCCGGACCGTGCGCAGCCCGGCCGGCGGCAGCGCCCACCGGCGGCAGGCCGCCAGCAGCCGGCGCTGCCGCACGCGGTCCAGCCGGCCGGGGAGGTGGAAGGCGCCGGGGGCGACCTGCCGCGGTTCCGCCGGGAACAGTCCCTCGCTCACCTCGTCAGGCTACGTCCGGCCTCGGCGGTCCAGGCAGGCACAGCCCGGCCCGCGCGCGGCGCCGGGTCCGCGCCGGGCGTGCGCGTCCGTTCCCGTCAGGTGGTTTCCGCCACCGGCGGGGCGGCGCCGGGTCCGCTTGTCGTATCGTCGACAACGCCCGGCCGGTACCGATCCAAGGAGCCCATGTGACGTCCGAAGCTGTGGAGCCAGCGCTCGCCGGAGTACGCAACTTCCGCGACGTGGGCGGACTGCCCACCGTCGACGGCCGTCGGCTACGGCACGGGGTGCTCTACCGCAGCGGGCACCTGGCCCACGCCACCGACGAGGACGCGGCCTTCCTGCACCGCCTCGGCCTGCACACCATCTTCGACTTCCGCAACGCGGCCGACCAGGCCCTGGAGGGCCCGGACATCGACCTGCCCGGCGTGCGGAACATGAACCTGCCGCTCACCGACCCGGCCGAAGGCGCCGAGTTCTGGCAGCTCGTACGCGACGGCGACCTGCCGGAGCTGCGTGCCGCGCTCGCCGAGGGCCAGGCCGCCGACCGGATGCGGGAGAACTACCGGTCGATCATCGTCGGCCGCACCGCCGAGCACAGCCGGGTGCTGCACGTGCTGGCCGAGGGCGACGTCCCGGCGCTGATGCACTGCGCGGCCGGAAAGGACCGGGCCGGGCTGAGCGTCGCGGTGACCCTGCTGGCAGTGGGCGTGGAGCGGGACGCGATCGAGAGCGACTACCTGCTGTCCAACGACCCGCACCGCCGCTACAAGATGCACCGGGGCGACCCGAGCGAGGAGAGCGCGATCGACCCGGAGATCGTCGAGCTGCTCGCGCCGCTCTTCGACGCCCGCGCCTCCTATCTGCACGAGGCGTACGCGACGATCGACGAGACCTGGGGCGGTGTGGAGAGCTACCTCCGCGAGGGGCTGGGGCTCGCCCCGACCACCCGCGAGCGGCTGCGCGCGCACCTGCTGGAGGGCTGAACCTCCGCCGCCGCGCTCTGACGCACGCGCCGCGGGCCGGGTTCGGATCGCCCCGAACCCGGCCCGCACGCTTGGAGTCCGCCCGGAGCCCGGCGGACGGCCGTCAGCCCCGGCGCTCCACCACGAAGTCGGCGAGCGTGACCAGCTGGCGGCGCACCGCGTCGGGCAACTCGACGCCGTCCAGCGCGGCGAGCGCGGCGTCGTGCTGCCGACGGGACTCCTGGACCGTCCACTCCCGGCCGCCTGCCTCCTCGATCAGCGACGCCCGCAGGGCGAACTCCGCCTCGTCGAAGTCCTCGGTGGGCAGGCCCTCGTCCGCACCGGCCGCGTGGCGGCCGGCGTCGGTGGCCAGCAGCTCGCCCAACTGCCGTGCGGCCGGGCCGCCGGCCTCCAGGGCGGCGGCGACGGGCAGCGACTTCTTCCGCTGCCGCAGGTCGCTCCAGGTCTGCTTGCCGGTGGCCTCCGGGTCCCCCCAGATCCCCAGCAGGTCGTCGACGGCCTGGAAGGCGAGGCCGAGGTGGTTTCCGTAGCGCTCCAGCGCGTCCGCGGTCCGCGTGTCGGCGCCGCCGAGCACCGCGCCGATGGACACCGCGCAGGCCAGCAGGGCACCGGTCTTGTTGCCCTCCATCTCCAGGCACTCCGCGACGCTGACCCGCTCGCGGTGCTCGAAGGAGATGTCCTGGGCCTGGCCGTCGATGAGACGGCGGGTGGCGGCGGTCAGCCGGCGGGCGGCCAGCGCCGACTCGACCGTACCCAGCTCGAGCAGGATTTCGTTCGCCAGTGCGAACAGGGCGTCGCCGACCAGGATCGCCTGGGCAGGTCCGTGCACCTTCCACACGGTATCGCGGTGGCGGCGCTGCTCGTCGCCGTCCATCAGGTCGTCGTGCAGCAGGGAGAAGTTGTGGACCAGTTCCACGGCGACCGCACCCGGGATGCCGGCCTCCGGCGGCGCGCCCGCGGCCTCCGCCGAGAGCAGCGCGAGCGCCGGTCGGACGGCCTTGCCGCCGTCGGCGTTCGCCGGGCGCCCGGCGGCGTCGATCCAGCCGAAGTGGTAGGCGGCGACGGTGTCCATCGGCGCCGCGAGGCGGCCTACGGCAGCGCGCAGCACTGGCATGGCGAGGGTGCGTCCGCGTTCCAGCAGTTCGGCCACCCCAGCGGTGTCAATGCCGGCGTTCGCCGGTTGAACCGGGTTCACAAGGTCTCCTCTGCGTCTCGGTGGTGGCAGCGGGGCACGCCCCCTCGAGGGCGGACTCCACGAAGGCCGGAGCATCTCCGGGCACTCCCGCGCGGGCGGTCAGACCCGCGTGTGCCACCACCATCGTCGGGCACGACGCGGTCACCGGTCCACGCGCCCGGTACACACTCCCCCGGCGCACAGGCGCACTCGCGTCGATCGGACGGTCCAGTACCGGATGCGCCCGCAAAGCATCTGTGGTAGGCGCCGTCAGTGCGGCGGCGCTACTTGCCGGTGAACTTCTCGTACGCCTTCAGCACCTCGGCGGTGGGGCCGTCCATCCGCAGCTGGCCGTGCTCCAGCCACAGCACCCGCTCGCAGGTGTCCCTGATCGACTTGTTGTTGTGGCTCACCAGGAACACCGTGCCGGCCTCCTGGCGCAGCTCGCGGATGCGGGCCTCGGAGCGCTTCTGGAACTTCTTGTCGCCGGTGGCCAGCGCCTCGTCGATCATCAGCACGTCGTGGTCCTTGGCCGCCGCGATGGAGAACCGCAGTCGGGCCGCCATGCCGGAGGAGTACGTGCGCATGGGCAGGGTGATGAAGTCGCCCTTCTCGTTGATTCCCGAGAAGTCGACGATGCCCTCGTAGCGCTCGCGGACCTGCTCGCGGCTCATGCCCATCGCCAGTCCGCCGAGCACGACGTTCCGCTCGCCGGTGAGGTCGTTCATCAGCGCCGCGTTCACGCCCAGCAGCGACGGCTGACCGTCGGTGTAGACGCGGCCGCGCTCGGGCGGCAGCAGTCCGGCGATGGTCTTCAGCAGCGTCGACTTGCCGGAGCCGTTGGAGCCGATGAGGCCGATCGCCTCGCCGCGGTAGGCGGTGAAGGAGACGCCGCGCACCGCGTGCACCTCGCGCATGCCGCCCCCCGGCTTGCGGCGGAGGATGCGGTTGAGCGCCGCGGTGGCGCTGCCCCGGCCCTTGCTTCCGCCGTACACCCGGTACACCACGTGCACGTCGTCGGCGATGACGGTCGGCACCCGGCCGTCGGCGGTCGCCGCCTGGGCGGTCCTGGTCTGCTCAGCCACGGCCATAACGCTCCTCCGCCCGCCAGAAGTAGATGAAGCCCGCGATGCCGAACAGCAGGGCCCAGCCGACCGCGATCCACCACACGTGCGGCGGCAGGTCGGAAATCGAGTACGCGTCGATCAACGAGTAACGCATCAGGTCCATGTAGACGGCCGCCGGGTTCATCGCGACCAGGTCGGCCAGTCCCTCGCTCGCCCCGGCCCGCTCGGTGAGCATGTGGTGCAGCGGGAACATGACGCCCGAGCCGTACATCCAGGTGCGCAGGATGAACGGCATCAGCTGCGCCAGGTCGGGGGTCTTGCTGCCGAGCCTGGCCATCATCAGCGCCAGTCCGGTGTTGAAGACGAACTGCAGCGTGAGGATGGGCACGATCAGCAGCCAGGACCACGCGGGGCGCTGCCCGAAGCCCAACAGGATGACCAGCAGCACGATCATCGAGTACATGAGCTGCTGGAGCTGCTGGAGCGAGAACGAGATCGGCAGGGACGCCCGGGGGAAGTGCAGCGCCCGCACCAGCCCCAGGTTCCCGGAGATCGACCGGACGCCGGAGAGCACCGACTGCTGGGTGAAGGTGAAGACGAAGACCCCGATCACCAGGAACGGGATGTAGTTGTGCCCACCGCCGGGCACACCCTCCCTGGCGCCGAGGATCACGCCGAAGATCAGGAAGTAGACGGCCGCGTTCAGCAGCGGTGTCATCACCTGCCACAGCTGACCGAGCTTGGCCTGGCTGTACTGGGCGTGCAGCTTCGCGCGGGAGAAGGTCAGGATGAAGTGCCGACGGCTCCACAGCTGCCTGACGTAACTCGACAGCGAGGGGCGGGCCCCGCTGACCGTCAGACCGTACTTGGCCGCGAGTTCGGCCGGGGTCAGTCCGTCGTCGGCCGACGGCCGGGGGCCGACGGCGACCGCACCGTCGTGCGTTGACTCGCTCACGTTGAAACTTTCGTCCTCACTCTGCAAGGGCTCTGGACCGCTGAGACACCGTGTTTTCTCGGGGTGGGACCCGATGTTCTCAGACTGGAGCCTGTCAGATGACCGGAGGTCGGCCCAGTCGGGCCATGCGCCACACCGTACGCCACTTCATGGGGCGCCGTGGACCGCACGGGCTCGTCCAGCCCTCTTTGAAACCGCCGAGCCAGGCCCGCAGCGCCGGCCTGGAGGGGCGGCGGGCGAGGGTGAGCAGCAGCCACACGCCGAGGTAGACGGGAACCAGCGGGAGGGGGAGGTTGCGGCGGGCCAGCCAGACCCGGTTGCGGGCGACCATGCGGTGGTAGACCGCGTGCCGGGAGGGCGAGGTCGTCGGGTGGTGCAGCACCATGTCGGCCCGGTACTCGATGCCCCAGCCGGCGTCCAGGGCCCGCCAGGCCAGGTCGGTCTCCTCGTGGGCGTAGAAGAACTCGCCGGGCAGCGGGCCGACCTCCGCGATCACGGCCGTGCGCACGGCGCTGGCACCACCGAGGAAGGTGGTGACCTTCGACGAGCGAGTCGGGTCGGCCGCCCGCAGCCGGGGCACGTGCCGCCGCTGGGTGACGCCGGTGTCCGGGTCGGCGATGCGGAAGCTGAGGATGCCGAGCGCGGGGTCGGCGGTGAACGCCTGCCGGCACAGCTCGGCGGTGTCCCGTTCGGGGAGCAGGCCGTCGTCGTCGAGGAAGAGGATGGCGTCCACGTCCCGACCGGCCTCGCCGAACGCCTGGATGCCGGCGTTGCGCCCGCCGGGGATACCCAGGTTCTCCGGCAGCTCGACGCTACGCAGCCCGCCGGGCAGCTCGGGCAGCTCCGGCAGCGGGGCGCCGTTGCCGACGACCACCACCTCGATCGGCTCGCCCTTCTGCTCGGCGACCGAGTCCAGCAGGGCGCGCAACTCCTCGGGGCGGTTTCCCATGGTGAGGATCACCGCCCCGAGGCGGAACGTCGCGGCGCTCACTTCAGCCTCCGGGAGGCCAGGATGGAGACCAGGTGCAGCACGGTCTGGAGGACCGCGACACCGGCGAGGACGGCCACGCCGAGCCGGGTGTAGAACAGCCCGCCGGCGATCATGTCGGCGATCGCCACGGCCAGGATGAGCAGCGAGGCCTCGACGCCGCCGACGAGCCGGTGGAACTTCAGCGCCGCCGCCGCCCGGCGGGCGACCGCCAGACCGGCCGAGCGCGGTGTGGCCGCCGCGTCGGTGGCCGCGGGCATGCCGCTGCGGGCGCGGGCGACGTCGACCAGGTCCGTCTCGGCCTTGATGAGGATGGCGCCCAGCGCGGCGACGGTGCCGAGGAAGGCCCACATCCAGTTGGCCGAGGCGCCCTCGCGGGCGAACAGGTCGGCCGCCCGCAGGCCGAAGCCGACGAGCAGCGCGGCCTCGGCCAGGTAGTGGCCGATCCGGTCCAGGTAGACGCCGGTGACCGACGTCTGGCCGCGCCAGCGCGCGATCTCGCCGTCGACGCAGTCCAGCAGCAGGTAGAGCTGGATGAGCAGGGCGCCCACGAGCGCCCCGGTCAGGCCCGGCACCAGCAGTGCCGCGCCCGCCAGGACGCCGGCGACGACCATCAGGTAGGTGAGCTGGTTGGGGGTGATCCTGGTGTCGACCAGGTACCGGTCGCAGCGCAGCGAGATCTCCCGCATGTACAGGCGTCCGGCCCAGTGCTCACCGCTGCGTCGGTCCTTGACCCCTTCGGGGTGCACGACCGGGCGGAGTTCAGCTACCGATGGCTTTGGCATAGTCGGCGTAAGCGTCCCTGATCTCGTCGGTGTTCAGGTCGAGGTGTTCGAGGATCGTGTAGCGGCCCGGCCTGGTGCGCGGAGCGAACTCCACGACCTGGACGAACTCGTCCACCGAGAAGCCGATGTCCTTCGGCAGCACCGGCAGCCGGTGCCGGCGCAGGACCTCGGCCATGAACGCCGACTCCTGGTGCGCACCGCGCAGGTACATCGCGAAGGCGGCGCCGAGGCCGCACTGCTCGCCGTGGCTGGCGGCCCGCTTGGGGAAGAGCAGGTCGAAGGCGTGGTTGATCTCGTGGCAGGCACCCGAGGCGGGGCGGCTGTCTCCGGCGACCGACATCGCGATGCCGGTGAGCACCAGGCCCTCGGCGAGCACCTGGAGGAAGCCGTCGTCGGTGACGTCGCCGGGGTGGCGCAGCACGGCCTCGCCGGCCTGGCGGGCCATCGCGGCGGCCAGACCGTCGATCTGCTCGCCCTTCTCCCGGTTGGCCAGCTCCCAGTCCGCGACGGCGGAGATGTTGGAGAGCGCGTCGCCGATGCCGGAGCGCACGAAGCGCGGCGGGGCCTGGCGGATCACTCCGAGGTCGATGACGACGGCGATGGGGTTGGGCACGCCGTAGGAGCCGCGCCCGGCGTCGTTGTCCAGGGTGGCGACGGGCGAGCACAGGCCGTCGTGGGAGAGGTTCGTGGCGACGGCCACCAGCGGCAGTCCGATGCGCGCGGCGGCGAACTTGGCGCAGTCGATGATCTTGCCACCGCCGAGCCCGACGACCGCGTCGTAGTGGCCGGACTTCATGGCGTCGGCGAGCTTGATCGCGTCGTCCAGGGTGCCGCCGTTGACCTCGTACCAGGTGGCGCCCGGCAGGGCCGGGGCCAGCCGCTCGCGCAGCCGGGCCCCGGAACCGCCGCTGATCGCCACGGCGAGCTTGCCCGCGGAGGAGATCCGCTGGTCGGCGAGGACGGAGCCGAGGTCGTCGAGCGCCCCGTCCCGGATGTCGACGACCACCGGCGAGGGGATGAGCCTCGTCAGTACTGGCACGCGATCTCCCGGCCCTTGGCGAGGTCGTCGTGGTTGTCGATCTCGACCCACTTCACGTCGCCGATCGGAGCCACGTCGATCTTGAAACCGCGGTTGACCAGCTCCTGGTAGCCGTCCTCGTAGTAGAGGTCGGGGTCGCGCTCGAAGGTGGTCTTCAGCGCGTCGGCCAGGTCCTCGGCGGCCTCGCCCTCGATGAGGGTCACGCCGATGTACTCGCCGGTGGCCTCGGCCGGGTCCATCAGCTTGGTGATCTTCTGGACGCCCTTGGCGGGGTCGACGACGACCTTCATCTCCTCGTCGGCGAGCTGCTTGACGGTGTCCAGGGCGAGGATGATGCGGCGGCCCTCACCACGCGCGGCCAGCAGCGTCTTCTCGACGGAGACCGGGTGCACGGTGTCGCCGTTGGCGAGGATCACGCCGTGCCGGATGGAGTCCCGGGCGCACCACAGGGAGTAGGCGTTGTTCCACTCCTCGGCCTTGTCGTTGTCGATCAGGGTGAGCTTGACCCCGTACTTGGCCTCCAGGGCCTCCTTGCGCTCGTACACGGCCTCCTTGCGGTAGCCGACCACGACGGCGACGTCGGTGATGCCGACCTCGGCGAAGTTGCCCAGGGTGAGGTCCAGGACCGTCGTCGCGGCCTCGCCGTCCTGCTCAGGGCCGACCGGCACCAGGGCCTTGGGCAGGGTGTCGGTGTAGGGACGCAGACGCCGTCCGGCGCCGGCGGCCAGCACGAGGCCGATCATGCGGGTTCTCCTGATTCGTCGTGTGTTGCGGGCGCTGAGGAGGTCGCCTGGAAGCGCACGCTCTCCACGAGCCAGAGCGTCGCGAGCAGCACGGCCAGGGCCGTGAGCACGGACGCGAATCCAGGCACCACCGGCGAGCGGTCGGCATCCAGGGAAGCCACCGCGGCCAGGCTGACCAGCAGCGTTCGCCCTTCGTGCCCCCCACTCACCCGCACCAGCCAGCGCGGCGGCGCGCCGGTGCCGCCGCGGATGCGGTGCACCGTGTCGTAGTGATGGTAGGCGAGAGCCGCCACCAGGCCGAAAGCGGCCGGCAAGGCGCCGTTCACCTCCTTGTTTGCGGCGATCTGCGCCAGGACCAGGATCAGACCGTACTCGGCGGCCCGGAAGAGCGCGGGCACCAGCCAGTCGAAACGGCCGGTAGGAGGGCGGGCGACGGCGAGGGCGGTGAGCAGCGCGTAGCCGGCGGCGGCCAGTGGCAGGGCGGGGCCGTCG
>NZ_VJYK02000190.1 GCF_007097205.2 Streptomyces alkaliterrae | reverse complement strand
TCGGGAATCGTCCTGGCCGGTCCGGCCCTCTTGTCCCGACCGATCGTTCGGTTACCCTGGCCCCAGTCCCGCTCGTCCACACCCCGGACTCTCGACGAGGAGATGGTCCCCGATGGCCGCCGGAGCGCCGATCATCGAGGTCAGCGGGCGTACGTACCCGGTCGAGGTGCGGTACCGGCCGCTGCTGGAGGAGGGCGCCGAGGACGCCGACCGCGACCAGGTCACCGCGATCTGCGACGCCGTGGACGAGCTCCAGGCTGAGGGCCCGGGCGACATCCTGGTCTTCCTCTCCGGCGAGCGGGAGATCCGCGACACGGCGGACGCGCTGGAGAAGAAGTTCCGCCGGGCGGGTGGGCCGCCGGGCGGCCCGGGGACGGAGATCCTGCCGCTGTACGCGCGGCTGTCGCACGCCGAGCAGCACCGCGTCTTCCAGCGCCACTCGGGGCGGCGGATCGTGCTGGCGACCAACGTCGCCGAGACGTCGCTGACCGTGCCCGGCATCAAGTACGTGATCGACCCCGGCTACGCGCGGATCTCCCGGTACAGCCACCGCACGAAGGTGCAGCGGCTGCCGATCGAGCGGATCTCGCAGGCGAGCGCCAACCAGCGCAAGGGCCGCTGCGGCCGGACCTCGGACGGCGTGTGCATCCGGCTGTACTCGGAGGAGGACTTCCTCTCCCGGCCGGAGTTCACGGACGCGGAGATCCTGCGGACGAACCTGGCGTCGGTCATCCTCCAGATGGCGGCGGCCGGTCTCGGCGAGATCGAGCGCTTCCCGTTCATCGACCCGCCGGACCACCGCAGCATCAAGGCCGGTGTGCAGCTGCTGGAGGAGCTGGGCGCGCTGGAGTCCGGCCCGGCGAAGCCGCGGCCCCAGCCGGACGCCTCCGCTGCCCCGGGCGTGGAGGCGAAGTCCCGGAAGCCCGCGAAACCCGTGACGTCCGCGAAGCCCGCGAAAGGCGGCGGCCGGAAGGGTCCGCGCCTCACCGAGACCGGGCGGCGGCTGGCGCAGCTCCCGGTGGACCCCCGGCTGGCCCGGATGGTCCTGGAGGCGGACCGGAACGGCTGTGTGCGCGAGGTGATGGTGATCGCCGCCGCGCTGTCCATCCAGGACCCGCGCGAACGCCCCGCCGACAAGCAGCAGCAGGCGGACCAGCAGCACGCCAGGTTCCGCGACGAGACGAGCGACTTCCTCGCGTACCTCAACCTGTGGCGGTACGTCCGCGAGCGGCAGAAGGAGCTGTCCTCTTCGGCGTTCCGCCGGATGTGCCGCAACGAGTACCTGAACTACCTGCGGATACGCGAGTGGCAGGACATCTACGTCCAGCTGCGGCAGGTGGCGAAGACGATGGGTGTGCACTTCGGTGAGCAGGAGGCGTCGCCGGACGCCGTGCACCGTTCCCTGCTGGCCGGTCTGCTCTCGCACCTCGGCCTGAAGGACCCGGAGAAGAACGAGTACCTGGGGGCGCGCGGCGCGAAGTTCGCGGTGTTCCCGGGTTCGGCGCTGTTCCGGAAGCAGCCGCGCTGGCTGATGTCGGCGGAGCTGGTGGAGACGTCCCGGCTGTGGGCGCGGGTGAACGCCCGTATCGACCCGGACTGGGTGGAACCGCTCGCCGCACACCTGGTGAAGCGCACGTACAGCGAGCCGCACTGGGAGCAGAAGCAGGCCGCGGTGATGGCGTACGAGAAGGTCACCCTCTACGGGGTGCCGATCGTGGCGCAGCGGAAGGTCAACTACGGCCGGATCGACCCGGAGACCTCCCGCGACCTGTTCATCCGCAACGCCCTCGTGGAGGGCGACTGGCGGACGCACCACCAGTTCTTCCACGAGAACCGCAAGCTGCTGGTCGAGGTGAAGGAGCTGGAGGACCGGGCCCGTCGCCGCGACATCCTGGTCGACGACGAGACCCTGTACGACTTCTACGACCAGCGCGTACCCGAAGACGTCGTCTCCGGGGCGCATTTCGACTCCTGGTGGAAGCACCGCCGGCGCGCCGAGCCGGACCTGCTCAACTTCGAGAAGTCGATGCTCATCAACGAGCGGGCGGAGTCCGTCAGCAAGGCCGACTACCCGGACTCGTGGCGGCAGGGCGATCTGCGGCTGCGGGTGACGTACCAGTTCGAGCCGGGCGCGGACGCCGACGGCGTCACCGTGCACGTGCCGCTCCAGGTCCTGAACCAGGTGACGCCGGCCGGTTTCGACTGGCAGATCCCGGGCCTGCGCGAGCAGGTGGTGACCGAGCTGATCCGTTCGCTGCCGAAGTCGCTGCGGCGGAACTTCGTTCCGGCCCCGGACTTCGCGGCGCGCTTCCTGCGGGCGCTGGACGAGCGCGGCTACGGGCACCGCTCCCCCGCCGGGCCGCCCGCCGAGCCGCTGACCGCCGTCCTGGCACGGGAGTTGGTGCGTCTGACGGCGGTCCGCGTCACACCCGAGGACTTCGACTGGTCGAAGGTCCCCGACCACCTGGTCGTGACGTTCCGGGTCGTCGACGAGCGGCGGCGCAAGCTGCCCGGCGAGTCGGAGAGCAAGGACCTCGACGTGCTGCGGGCCCGCTTCAAGCCGAAGGCGCAGGCCGCGCTCAGCCGCGCCTTCGACGCCTCCGCCGGTCGCGGGGGCGGCGGACGCCGCACGGAGAAGACCGGCGGCACGGAACCGGCGCAGGACACCGCCCCCACCCAGCGCACCGGCCTCACGTCCTGGACGATCGGCACGCTGGACCGCACCTTCGAAACCCGACGCGGCGGCCAGCCGGTACGGGCGTACCCCGCCCTCGTGGACGACGGCCCGAAGGCGGCGACCGTCTCGGTGCGGCTTTTCGACACCGAGGAGGAGCAGCAGGACGCGATGCGCGCCGGCACCCGCCGGCTGATCACGCGGAACCTGCCGTCCGACCCGGCGAAGTTCGCCCAGTCCAAGCTGAGCAACCAGCAGAAGCTGGCACTGTCCAGCACCCCGCACGGCAGCGTGCAGGCACTCTTCGAGGACTGCGTGGGCGGCGCCGTGGACCAGCTGGTGGCGGCGAACGGCGGCCCGGCCTGGGACGAGGAGGGCTTCCGCAAGCTCTTCGACGCCGTCCGGTCGGACGTGGTCGACGCGACGATGCGGACCGTGCGCCAGGTACAGGAGATCCTGGCGGCCTGGCAGTCCTGCGAGCGGCGGATGAAGTCGCCGCCGCTGTCGACCAGCCCGGCCCTGGTGGCGTCCGTCGCCGACGTCCGGCAGCAGCTCTCCGAGCTGGTACCGGCGGGCTTCGTGACCCGGCACGGCGCCGCACGGCTGCCGCACCTGCTGCGCTACCTGGTCGCCGCCGACCGCCGCCTCCAGCAGCTGCCCACCAGCGCGCAGCGTGACCAGGCCCGGATGGCGAAGGTCAAGGAGATGCGGGACGAGTACGAGTGGCTGCTGGAGCAGTTCCCGCCCGGCCAGCCGGTGCCGGCAGCGGCCCGGGAGATCCGCTGGATGCTCGAGGAGCTGCGCGTCAGCTACTTCGCCCACGCCCTGGGCACCGCGTACCCGATCTCCGACAAGCGCATCGTCAAGGCCGTCGACGCCGCCGTCCCCGCAGCCCGCCGCTGAGCGAGCGACGGGCTGCGGGGGCGCGCCGGGGTCAGGCGAAGGTCATCAGCAGGAAGAACACGTACAGGAAACTGGCGCCGCCGAGCGCCAGGCCCAGTGCGGGCAGCGTGCGCCGCTGCGCCCGGCTCAGTCCGAAGCCGCCGAAGGTCGCCGCGAGACTGCCCGCGAGCAGCGGGACGGCGGGGCCGATCACGCCGACGAACACCGCGGTGAGCAGGGCGACAACGCCGAGGGCGAGCGAGACCGGCCCGTAGAGCGTGGCGGGGCTGTCGGTCGATCCGGCGGCGGTCATGTCGTGTTCCTCGGTCTTCTCTGTCGGTCTCTTCCGGCCCTCACGGGCCGGGGATGTGCTGCTGCCCCGTCCCATGGTCGCACCCGACGGGCCGGGCGCGGGCCCGTCGGGGTGGCGACCGTGGTGCGGTGCGACGCAGTGGGCGTCAGAACTTGCCGTAGTAGCCGGTCAGGTCGGCCTCCCGGCAGAGGATCGAGCCGACCAGGCACTTGGCGTCGGCGTACTTGCGGGTGAGGACGTTGGTGACCTTGCCGCCGTCGTAGATGTAGATGTGGTGGTTGGGCATGAGCCGGTACTTGCCCGAGCGGATGGCGTAGTTGCCGCTGGTCGTCAGGTTCATGGTGAAGGCGCCGCTGATCGCGCCCTTGACGCCGCCCAGCCCCTTGCAGAACGGGTTGGTCGCGTGCAGCACCATCCGCACGTCGACGTTGTTCGAGCCCGAGCCGAGCTTCTTGGCCTCCATGTTCTTGTCGGTGGCCGTCTTCTTCGCCACCTCCTTGCCGTCCGACTTCCGGTACACGTGGGTGGGCCGGACGTGCTTGTTGCCCTTGACCGACTTGTCCTTCCAGGTGATCGTCGCGTGCAGGGCCGTCCGGTACCGGCTGGACTTCCAGTCGAAGGCGGTGCGGTCGTCGCCGCCGAACTGGAACTTCGTTCCGTAGTCGCATCCGGCGGAAGGCGCGTTGATCCGCTTCTGCGGGATGAAGGTGATCCAGGACAGGGTGGTCGTCGAGGCGACCTTCGCGGACTGGGCCCGGGACGCCGCCTGCCCGCGCAGGCCGGTCAGGGAGCCGGAGGCGGGGACGGAGACCTTCACGCCCCAGAGCTTCGCGCCCTTGGCGCCGCCCTCGGGCAGGACGGGCAGCACCTGGTAGTCGTACTGGGTGCCGGGGCTGACCCGCCGGTCGCGGAAGGAGGTGACGCCCGCGCCCAGCTTGGCCACCTCGCGGCCGTCGCGCAGCACGGCGTAGCGGGCGTTGTCGGCGTAGCCCTTCCAGGAGAGGTCCACGAAGGAGGTGCCGGCGGCGGCGGTGATCCCCTGGTGGGCCAGGGAGGAGTCGACGACGGCCGTCTCCCCGGAGGGCGCGCGCAGGACGCGGAAGCCGTGCCGGTCAGCGGTCCTGCCCTGGGCGCCGGCGGCGCTCACGCCGGAGACGTCGGCCAGCTTGCTGGAGGATATCTTCGCGAACGAGAACGTAGCCGTCTCCGCACGCGGCGGCTGGGCCGAGCTGGCGGACGCCGGGAGCGCGAAGGACGTGAGGGTGAGCGGGACGGCGGTCAGCGCCGTCAGCTTGAGGACACGGTGGGACGCCACGTGGTGAGTTCCTTTGCTGCGAAGGCGAAACGAGGCTGAGGTGTCAGAGGGCGGGCGACGGAACCTACGGACGCCCCCGTTCTGGGTGGTCGGTCGCGCGGAGCCTATTCGCCGGACGCGCGGGGCCGCTATTGCCCTTCGGGGCAGCGCACTCGGGGGCAGTACGGCCTCGGCGTTCCCGCCGGCCCGGCCGCGAAGCGGCGTCAGGCGACAAGCGGTTCGGGCCGCTCCTCGTCGAGATGGCGCACGCACCGCACGTCCTCGCACAGCAACCCGTGCAGCAGCACGGAGGCCACCGCGGCCTCCAACCGGGAGGGCAGGCGCAGCTTCTCCAGCACCCGCGCCGTGTGGGCCTTCACCGTGCGCTCGGCTATCCCCAACTCCGCTGCCAACTCGCGGTTGTTCATCCCCGTGCCGAGCAGCAGGAGCACCTGGCGCTCCCGCCGGGTCAGGCGTTCCAGCTCCACCGGGCCGCCCACCGGGTCGATGCCGAGGTGCCGGTAGGGGCACTTGGCCGTCGACTTCCCGTGATCTGAACTGTCGTTCCCCATGTCTCCCCCATGAGCAGGGCGGTCCGACGCCGGCGCGCCGGCAGCCGACCACCAGGATCCGACTCGGACGTGGGCCGCGCGGTCGTCGGCCGACCGGGCGCGTGCGGCGCGCGGCGAGGCGACGACGTGTGGTCGTCGTACGCGGCCCCTCGGCGCCACCGCTCCCGAGGAGCCCGCACTCCCGGGCGGCGACGCCGCTTCCCAAAGTAGCCCAGGGGTCCGACATCGGTGCCCGCCCTTCCGGCGGCGGCCCGCGGAAGGGGAGAACGGGGAGGTCGGGCCGCTTCTGGGGACGGATTCGCTCTGAGTGGCCGGGCTGCTGTAGAGTCTCGTCTCGCACCACCGGGGAGCCGGTGGAGGCAGCCTGGTCCTGTGGAGCAGTTTGGAGTGCTCGCCACCCTGTCAAGGTGGAGGCCGCGGGTTCAAATCCCGTCAGGACCGCATGTACGTCGAAGGGCGTCCCCGCCAGCGGGGGCGCCCTTCGACGCGTTGTCGTGCTCCACGCTTCCGCGTTCCGGGCGGTCTTGACGGGGGCTCGGCGGGCCAGTACTCCTCGTGCAAGGAGGTGGCGCCCATGGCTGCGACCCGGGATGACCAGGGGAACGGGCGGCACGCGACGCGGGCGCTGTTGCGCGCGCACCTGTCTGCCGCCGTCCGGCACGGGCACTCGACCCGTCGATGTGTGATCTGCCACCGCCTGCGGCTGCTCGCCGCGCAACAGCCCGAGCAGGTGCAGCGGGCGGCGCCGGAACCGGCAGCGGAGTCGGACGGCGGGTGAAGTCCCGCACGGGGATGACAAAAGCCCGACGCGGGCCCCTCTGACGTGCCAAGGTGAACGGGCAACTCCCCCGCGGCGAACGGCGGGTGGCGCCGTTACCGCACCTTCCGCACGGCCGACAAGAGGGTCGACGCTGTGACGGTAGTCACTCAACTCGGGGTGAGGCGGGCGCTTCTTATCCCGCCCCTACGGCCGGTCGATAGAATATGTGCAATTTCACCGGTCGAGGCAAGAGGGGTGTGGCAACCTCCGCGCGCCCGCGTGACGGGCCACCGCACCCGTCACGGACAAGGGAGTCGGGGCGTCGGCGACCGCTCGACGAGCGCGTGAGCGCCGCCGGTGGCGCCGTGGGGGGCCGCGGGGCGGCGAGATGTCCGCCGAGCGCCTCGGGGCGCCACGGGCGCGGCAGGGGCGCACTCGGCGGCTCGCCCGCCGCCGGGCCCACAAAACACGGATCGCGCCGGACCCGGCGGAGTCCGACGCGATCAACGATCAAGTGCCGTATGGGGACGGCGACCTGTCGCGTGCTGCTGTGCTACCTGGTTGTTCAGGCCTCGCTGCGCTGCTGCGGGATACCCGCGAGCAATGCGCGCACCTCCGCTTCGCGGTAGCGGCGGTGCCCGCCGAGCGTGCGGATCGACGTGAGCTTGCCTGCCTTTGCCCAGCGCGTGACCGTCTTCGGGTCGACGCGGAACATCGTGGCAACCTCAGCCGGAGTCAGCAGTGGCTCGGCATCAGGGGTGCGAGCGGTCATGAGCGGCCTCCTCGGGAGAACCGAACCATCACGGTTCTTTCCTCTAAATTCTGCACCTTGACCCGCGTTGCCCGAAATGGCGCACGCAAGTCGAGTCGGTTATAGGACGAACGGCTTGTCCTCGGCACTACAACTACACCATCTGTCCAGCCTCGTCGGCCAAACCGATGGATTTGCACCCTCCCGCACACAACCTCCACAAAGGCTGTTGAATCGTGTCATAACGGACAGTCATCAAGGGATGACCATCCGTTACCGGAGGTGACGAGGCGTCACGGGTGGTGCTTCAAGCAACGCCGAAGCGCCCGAACCAAGTTGGACGGAAGGAGACCGTCCATGGCCCCTTGTCCTATTTTGACACGAGGGGTTGCCTTGAGAGCAAGGGGGGCTTTGTGTGATCCATCACCCCTTGGGGGCAATGCCCCGGATCGACAGGTTGATCCGAGCCCCCGAGCCGAGCCCCGAGCCCGAGCCCCGCGGCGGTCGGCCGGTTAGTTCGCCAGCTGCCGCCGCTGCACCTCGCGCCAGCGCTCGGCCAACCTCTCGTAGAGCTCGCCCGCGCGCTCCTCGTCGCCGTCCCGCAGCGCCGTCAGCCCCTCGTCGGCGTCAGCCGCCGAGTGGTCCTCGGCAAGCTGCTCCTCGGGGATGAGCCGCAGCAGTCCGCCGTAGTCCAGCTCGACGAGCGACCGGGGGTGGAACTCCTCCAGCCAGCGACCCACGTCTACCAGGCCGTCGACCAGCGGGCCCTCCGCCAGTTCCGTGCGGAGCACCTTAAGCGCCCGCGCGATCCGGCGTCTGGCCTGGACCATCGGTGTGCGGTAGCGCAGCCGGGGACCATCCGGCGCCTTCCCGAAATCCCGCTCTTCATCCCTGAAAAGCAGAAACCATCGGATCGGCACGTGCCACAGGGCCGTACGGATCCACACCCGGCCGTCCGCAAGGCTCTCGGCGGGCCCCTCCGAGGGTTCAGACGGCCCCGGCAGGTCCGACGACCCCGACGGCTCCGGCCGCTCGCGCGCCGCCGGCGGCAGCGCCGCCTCCAGCACCGGCGGCGGAAGCTCGCGCTCCGCCGTGGCGAGCGCCTGCCCGCAGCGCTGCCGGGTCCGCCACGGGCAGACGTACAGCACGCCGTCGACCTCCGCGACGAACGCGTCGCCGCTCTCCCGCTCCGGCACCGGCACGGGTGGTACGGCGGTCAGGCGCACCAGGGCGGCGCGCGTCTCGTCCTGCGCGCCCGGCCGGTCCGGGCGCTCCGCGTAGGCCCGCCAGCGGGCCCGCTCCGGCTCGGGGAACGCGGCCAGCGGTTCGTAGACCCGCAGGTACGCCGGATACGGCACGCTCACCGCCGTCGTCGGGGCCACACGGCCTCCTCACTCCCAGTGGGGCGGCTACCGGCGCAGCCGCGGTCTCACGATGGTGACAGCCCCGGGCGACGGGGCCACAAAGCGCTCATCAGGTCGTACCCTGCTGCGCATAGACCCTCCCCACCCACAGGAGGGTGTCCACCCCCGACTACAGGAGTCACCACAGTGACTGACGTACGTCACTCCGCCAGCGCCGACGGAGTACTCCACACCCTGTTCCACTCGGACCAGGGCGGCCACGAGCAGGTCGTGCTGTGCCAGGACCGTGCCAGCGGCCTCAAGGCGGTCATCGCGATCCACTCCACCGCACTGGGTCCCGCCCTCGGCGGCACCCGGTTCCACGCCTACACCGACGAGGAGTTCCCCGAGGAGGCCGCCGTCCTGGACGCGCTGAACCTCGCCCGGGGCATGTCGTACAAGAACGCGATGGCCGGGCTCGAGCACGGCGGCGGCAAGGCTGTCATCATCGGTGACCCCGAGCAGACGAAGTCCGAGGAGCTGCTGCTGGCCTACGGCCGGTTCGTGGCCTCGCTGGGCGGCCGCTACGTCACCGCCTGCGACGTCGGCACCTACGTCCAGGACATGGACGTCGTCGCCCGCGAATGCCGCTGGACCACCGGCCGCTCGCCGGAGAACGGCGGCGCCGGCGACTCCTCCGTACTGACCGCGTTCGGCGTCTTCCAGGGCATGCGGGCCAGCGCCCAGCGGCTGTGGGGCGAGCCGACGCTGCGCGGCCGGAAGGTCGGCGTGGCCGGCGTCGGCAAGGTCGGCCACCACCTGGTGAACCACCTGGTGGAGGACGGCGCCGAGGTCGTCGTCACCGACGTGCGGGAGGAGTCCGTGCGCCGGGTGCGGCAGACCCACCCGCAGGTCGCCGTGGTCGCCGACACCGAGGCCCTGATCCGCGTCCCCGACCTCGACGTGTACGCGCCGTGCGCGCTCGGCGGCGCGCTGGACGACGACACCGTGCCGGTGCTCACCGCCAAGGCGGTCTGCGGCGCGGCGAACAACCAGCTGGCGCACCCGGGTGTGGAGAAGGACCTCGCCGAGCGCGGCATCCTCTATGCCCCCGACTACGTGGTGAACGCCGGCGGCGTGATCCAGGTCGCCGACGAGCTGCACGGCTTCGACTTCGCGCGTGCGAAGGCCAAGGCCACGAAGATCTTCGACACCACGCTGGAGATCTTCGACCGGGCGGCCACCGACGGCGTGCCCCCGGCGGCCGCCGCCGACCGGATCGCCGAGCAGCGCATGGCGGCCGGCCGCGCGTGAGCCGGGTGGGCCGCTGAGACCGAACCGGGCGCGCCGCACACGCGGTGCGCCCGGTTCGGAACACGAACACGGCCGGCAGCGCGTACAGTGTGGCGCGAGGACCGACCGTTCGGGTGGCAAGCCG
The DNA here is from genome assembly GCF_007097205.2 of Streptomyces alkaliterrae. Taxonomy (GTDB): domain Bacteria; phylum Actinomycetota; class Actinomycetes; order Streptomycetales; family Streptomycetaceae; genus Streptomyces; species Streptomyces alkaliterrae. The sequence continues at coordinate 629 of NZ_VJYK02000190.1, read as the reverse complement.
GTCACCCGCCGTGACGGTCCCGGCGGGGAGACGCGTTTCACGACCCCGCCGGGGACACGCCTCGACAAGAAGGTAAAATCGCCTTTGACCAGCGAAGAACAGGTCACAGGGCGTGGCGGGAACCTGCCGGGTCGCGCGGGCGACGTACCGTACAGCGGCGGAAGCAGGTACCGTTGAAGCTCTAGGAGCCGGACTCTCAGCGAGGGTCCGCTCTCACCATGAACGCGTGTCAGACTCTGGGGCCGTCGAGCCCCGTCGTTGAGGGGGTCGAGCCATGGGGCGCGGCCGGGCCAAGGCCAAGCAGACGAAGGTCGCCCGCCAGCTGAAGTACAACAGTGGCGGGACTGACCTCTCGCGTCTGGCCGAAGAGCTGGGCGCGACGACGTCGCAGCGGCCGGCGAACGGCGATCCGTACGAGGACGACGAGGACGACCCGTACGCGCGGTACGCCGAGCTGTACAACAGCGATGACGACGAGGACGAGGGAGACGCTGCGAAACGGCGTGGCGCCTGAGGCGCCTCCCTCGTAGCGGGCGGTCGTCCGCATTGAATCCGGTCCGGGGCCAAGGGTCCAGGGCCGGATTCTGTGCGCCCGGCGCAAGCCGGGCGCGGGGGTCTCCCTCCCCGAC
>NZ_VJYK02000019.1 GCF_007097205.2 Streptomyces alkaliterrae | reverse complement strand
GTACGAGGGGGGCGGGTCGGCGGCCGGCGCCTGGTCGGTGAGCCTGCTGGGTGTCCTGACCCTGATCGCCGTGGTGGTGCTGCTGTTCACGGGGCGGTATCCGCGGCACCTCTTCGCGTTCCTCATGGGGCTGGTGCGCTGGATGTTCCGGGTGCACGTGTACGCGCTCCTGATGACGGACCGGTATCCGCCGTTCCGCCTGGACATGGGTGGCCGGGAGCCCGAGATGCCCCCGGAGACCGCCACGGGGCGGCCGCTCGCCTAGCGCCGGTGCAGGCGAGGTGAGGGGCGTCGACCGAATCGCGCGGTCGAACCTCCACCAGGCCAGCGCGTCGAACTCATCCGGACGGGCAAGCCGGCCGCCGAGTTGGGGGCGGTCGCCGAAGCGTCTCGGTGTAGAGGCAACGAGTTCTGTCTCCTCACCCCCGCTGACACGGCGTCAGCGCGCCCACCACGGCAGAGGCGGAACGTGCCCGGGAAGCCAGCGACCGCCGTCACCCCGCGTCCCGACCGGTTGACGACAACGCGCGAAGGGCGCGCCGACCAGCATCGCCACGGCGGTGGCGGCCGCCGTCCAGAACACGAGCTTGCGGTCCGTTCCGTTGACCGTCCGCAACTCGCCATCCGCGTGGCGGCAGAACGAGTCGGGTGGGAAGTACCGTGTCACGGGCGTGCTGCCGGAGCCGTAGCAGGGCGAGGTCTCGGGGAACAGGAACGGCTGCGCGTTCAGCGTGAGCGTCCAGCCGACAGACACCATCAGCCACCCGGCCAGCAGAAAGACCACCAGCATCCAGCGAGGTACCCGCACTCGCCGCCCCAGCCGCCAGACCACCCACGTCGGGACGCAGAAGACGACGAACACGGCGCACAGGAAGAACAGCAGAGCCAGCATGGTCCCACGACCATACTCATCGGTCCGGAGGCCCGGGGACCTGACCGCTGGCCACGCAGGCCTTGCACGTCACGCGCCGCTGCCACACGACAACGTCGCCGGAGGTGCCGCAGAAGGGCCTGCCGTCCCTGAGCGTGTGCACGGTCAGCACGTCGTCTCCGACCGTGCCGCCGAGCAGGTGGGCGGGCGGGTTGAGAATTTCGCGCTCAACGGTCTTGCGGTCCTTCATCGCCACGCTCCCGGTTCCGCGCGGTAGGACCGCGTGATGTGCTCCCGGTACTCCCGGTACTCCCGGTGCTCAGGGTTGGATTTGAGGTGCCTGACCGCCCATGCGACGGCTCCGCCAGGGAAATCCTCGGTTCTCTCACTGACTTCCTCGCACGTCTTGCACTGCATGGCCGACGCGATCGGCTCAGCTCCCGGCCGAAGGTCCGGCTTAATCCTGTACTCACGAAACCGGTACGTTGCGCGCGTCATCCCCGCCCCCTTCCGGCGGGAGCGGGCTGCTTGCTGTGGTCCGGGTGCCGTTTGATCAGCACGTTGCAGTCAGTGACTCGACTCATGTCGCGTGCTGCGCGCGCCGCTTCCCTCTCGCGCTCCAACCGGGCACACTCGGCACACTTCGCGGCGCTCATGCGCTGACCTCCATCGCGCGAACCAGCAGTCAACAGTCAACGGGAGCGCATGCCATGATCGACTTCGGGTCTGAGGTGCGGACGGCACTCAAGGCGCAGGGCAGGAGCCTCAGAGGCACAGCCAAGGAGTTGCATTACGACGTTTCCTATCTGAGTCGAGTGCTCAACGGGAAACAGGCCCCCTCTCCCGAGTTGATCCAGGCCCTCAACGAATATCTCGGCCTGTCTCTAGCGGTAGAAGACTGCGGCTCGAAAGATGACGAGATGGACGCATGGGAGCTTGCCCGGCGCGTACAGGCGAGCGACGTGGGCAACGCCACTCTGGAACGGCTTGAGCTGAGCTTTGACCGGCTGGCCATGGCTTATCCGAAGTCTCAACCCGAAGACCTCCTGCGTCAGGTGCGCAAGCACGCCGGCTACGTGGTCAAGCTTCTCGACGGAAAGAAGACCCTGTCCGAGCACAGGCGTTTGCTGGTTCTCGGCGGCTGGCTTTCGCTGCTCGGGGCCACGGTTCATGTCGACCTGATGCAGGATGACGCCGCTACCGCGCGACTGGAGACAGCCGCAACTCTCGCACGGGAAGCCGGACATTCCGAGATTGAAGCCTGGTGCTTCGAAACCGAGGCTTGGCGTGTGCTTACCGATGGGGACTATGTGCGAGCTATTGATCTCGCCCGCGCGGGGCAGCAAGTCGCGCCGGCCGGTACGTCTGCCATGATCCAGGCGACAGCCCAAGAAGGAAGAGCGAACGCGCGCCTCGGCAACGTCGGAGAGACGTACTCGGCCATAGATCGAGTGCAGAGCCTCTGCGGCCGTGGGAACCCCCGACACCCCAGAGCACCATTATCGCTACGACCCTGCGAAGTCTCTGTCATATACGGCTACAACCCTTGCCTGGCTCGGGGACGCCGAGGCAGAGCCATATGCCAGGGAGGTCATCAAGCGCCTGGGTCCGAGTGAAGATCCTGCACACTGGCCACGTCGAGTAGCTTCCGCGAACATCGACCTGGCCTTGGCACTCCTCAAACAGGATCGGCTTGATGAAGCGTGTGACTCCGCGCAGAAGGCGATCCTGTCCGGCCGAGTGGTCCCATCCAACCATTGGCGGGCGCTGGAAGTCGTCAAGGCTGTAGAAGCCCGTCAACTTCCCGAAGCATCGGACTTGCGGGAAGCCTACCGAACCCTCAAGGCGATAGAGAGCTAGCCGCTGCTCAACTCGCGGCTATTTACCGCCGTACTTGTCCCACCATTCCGTGAACGGCTGTGCGTGATCGAGGGCCGTGTCTCTGTGTGCGATGAACTCTGCCGCTTGCGCGTCGGGAAGCACCTCAGCTTCGAGGAATGTCCCCGCGTTGTCATATCGCAGTACGCCAACGGCGGTGTCGTCGAACAGCCAGAAGTCTTCTACGCCCTCCAGCGGGTTAGGCTGCTCTGTGGTGTCGAGAATGAAGAACTCTTCACCTCCGAGCATGTTTGTCCGGTAGCCCCAGCTCAATTCGAAGCGCAGATACGGAGTCAGTGGGCGGGAGAGGATGTGTACGCGGTATATGCGCTTTCCCTCACTCACGTGCCCGCTGACCTCCGACACCCAGTCGGCGTTGTAGCCTTCCGGCTTGCCCTCTCCGGCCAGGAACGCCTCGTACGCCTCGACACTGCCCGACTTGCTGTAGTCGTCCAGTGTTTCGAGTCGGAAGGCTTCGCGCTCGAACGAGTCGAAGAGATCCGAGAGGGACTTAGAGGAGCCCATCGGCAAGCACTCCTGGACGTCGAGGAGGCGGAGGCCTCGGCTTCGGTGCGGGTTGTGGCGTCCGGGGTCAGACCAGGTCGACCAGGTCGGCGATGGAGTTGACGACCTTGGTGGGGCGGAAGGGGTAGCGGTCGAGGTCGGTCTTGGCGGTGAGGCCGGTGAGGACGAGGTAGGTCTCCATGCCTGCCTCCAGGCCGGCGAGGACGTCGGTGTCCATGCGGTCGCCGATCATCGCGGAGGTCTCCGAGTGGGCGCCGATCTGGTTCAGGCCGGTGCGCATCATCAGAGGGTTCGGCTTGCCGACGAAGTACGGCTCCTTGCCGGTCGCCTTGGTGATCAACGCGGCGACCGAACCGGTCGCCGGCAGCGCGCCCTCGGGGGAGGGTCCCGTGTTGTCGGGGTTGGTGGCGATGAAGCGGGCGCCGTTGTTGATGAGGCGGATCGCCTTGGTCAGCGCCTCGAAGGAGTAGGTGCGGGTCTCGCCGAGGATCACGAAGTCGGGGTCGTGGTCGCTGAGGACGTAACCGGCGTCGTGCAGGGCGGTGGTGAGGCCCGCTTCGCCGATCACGTAGGCGGTGCCGCCGGGGTGCTGGTTGTCCAGGAAACGCGCGGTGGCCAGGGCCGAGGTCCAGATGTTCTCGACCGGGACCTCCAGGCCGATGCGTTCGAGGCGTGCGCACAGGTCGCGGGCGGTGTAGATGGAGTTGTTGGTGAGCACGAGGAAGGGGCGTCCGCTGTCCCGCAGCTTCTTGATGAAGGCGTCCGCGCCGGGTACCGGCACGCCCTCGTGCATCAGCACGCCGTCCATGTCGGTCAGCCACGATTCGATCTTCTTGCGCTCTGCCATGGACGGACTCCTTAAAGATCGGTGCTCGGGCCGAGTCTAGTGCGGGGGCGCCCGAGCGGCCCTGCCCTGAACTGCCCGTCTCGCATGCTGAGGCGGGTAGGGGAGGGCGCGGCCGCCGGTTGGTTGCCGGTGGTCGGTGTGCGGGTGGATCATGACGGGCGGGCGCGCGCGGAGGCGTGGCCGGTGTGAGGAGGGGGAGACGATGTTCGCGGTGCCGCTGGGGGAGGACGGGGCGGAGCTGGGGCCGTTGGAGCCGTGGCACGCGGAGGAGTTCCTGGGGCATATGGACCGGGGGCGGGAGTTCATCGGCCGGCACGTCGGGCTGGCGGACGCGGTGACGGACCTGGCGTCGGCGCGTGCGTTCCTGGAGACCTACGCGCGGAAGGCGGCCGAGGACACCGGGCGGATCTACGGCATCCGCAGCGGCGGCAAGCTGGTCGGCGGAGTGCTGTTCCGGGTCATGGACGTGGGCCAGGGCGTCGCGGAGGCCGGCTGCTGGCTGGAGCCGTCGGCGGCCGGTAGAGGGCTCGTGACCAGGGCGCTGCACGTGATCATCGACTGGGCGGTGCAGGAGCGCGGCATCCACCGCGTCGAGTGGCACGCCTCCTCGGCGAACGAGCCGAGCCTGAACGTCGCCCGGCGGCTGGGCATGACCAGGGACGGCGTGCTGCGGGAGAGCTATCTGCACCGGGGGCGGCGGGCCGACATGGAGGTGTGGTCGGTGCTCGCCCCCGAGTGGCGGGAGCTGCGCGGCGGGCGGGCGTGAGGCGGACCTGAGCGGGAGTACGAGTCGGGCGCGAGCCCGGGGGTGTGACCCGATCAGCGGCGTTGCGGGTGCGGGCGCGGCGCGCGCGGTGGATCTTCGGAGGTATCGATCCGGAGGTTCCCATGAGCGCAGTCCGTACCGTCCGAATCCCGCTCTGCGCGGCGCTGTTGACGCTGACCGCGTGGGCGTCGACGGCCGCACCGGTGGCCGCCGATCCCGGCGCGGACGAGCCGAGGCACTCCGCCGCCGGCTCGGTCCGGATCACCCCGCCGAAGGTGAAGGCCGGCGGGGAGGTCAACATCCGGGTGGACTCCTGCGACGGCGACAAGGCCATCGCCAGGTCAGAGGCGTTTGTGGCGTCCGTCGCGCTGCGGCCGGCGGCGGACGACACGCTGTCCGGCGACGCCGGCGTCCGCCGCAAGATCGAGCCGGGCACGTACGCCGTGCTGGTCGACTGCTACGACAAGCGGGGCGACCTGCAACGCTCGATCGCGCAGGGGCGGCTGGTCGTGGTGGACGGTGAGAAGCCGGTGCCGCCGGAGCCGGTGCATCCGGTGAAGCCGACCGCGCCGGTGAAGGCGGGCGGTGGCGGCACGGCGGACGGCGGCGGCCCGACCGGCGGGCTCACCGGTGGGCTGACGCTTCTCGCGCTGTTCGCGCTGGCCGGTGCGGCCGTGATGCGGCGCCGGAAGACGGCCGGCCGGCACGGCGGCACCGACTGACGGCGGTCCGCGGTGAGCGGACGGTTGATGACCGCCACGGCGTGGGTGGTCCTGCTCTTCGCGCTGTGGCTGTGGGGCAAGGACGTGACCGAGTTCGACCACGGTCGGCCCGCGCTCGGCGGTACGACCAGCGCCGAGCGAGGTGCCGACACGGCACCGGAGCTGCCCGACGCGTTGGCCCCGCTGTCGGGTGACGCGCCGCCGGTGGGCGTGCGGGTGGACGCGCTGGGGATACGGGCCGAGGTGGTCGAGCGCGGGCTTGACGCGGACGGGGCGGTGGACGCGCCGCCGCTGAGCCAGGGTCAGCTCGCGGGCTGGTACGGCGGCGGGGCGACGCCCGGCGCGGCGGGCGTCGCGCTGCTTGTCGGCCATGTCGACACCGAGACCGAGCCGGCGGTGTTCTACAACCTCAGCTCGGCGCGGCCGGGCACGGTGGTTGAGGTGTCGAGGGAGGACGGTTCGGTCGCGGAGTTCACGGTGGAGACGGTGGAGGTGCTGCAGCGGGAGGGCTTCGATCCGGAGCGGGCGTACGGGCCGCGCAGGGAGGGCCGGGCGGAGCTGCGGCTGATCACCTGCGGCGGGCAGTTCGACCGCGAGCGGCGCGGCTACACGGCCAACGTCGTCGTCTCGGCCTATCTCACGGGCACCCGGGTGTGAGACGGAGGCGGGCCCCGCCAGGACGCCCCGCCTGACGCCCGGACGCCGTGCTCCGCGAGACGCGGGGGCACGGCGTCCGGACACGGCGGCCGTCAGACGGCGCTTGCCGTGGCGGGGGCCGGCGGCGGTGCCGCCGCACGGGCGGCGGCCCGGAGGCCGAGCGCGCCGAAGACCGCGCCGAGCGTGGCCCACAGCACGGCGTGCGAGGCGATCGACAGCACCCGGAAGTCCCACAGCAGGGTGGCCGGTACCGGCACCTCGTCGGGGTTTCCGGGCAGCAGGAACAGCACGCCGAGCGTCGCCACGACGACACCGGTCACGGCCAGTTGGCGTACCGGCGCCGCGCGGTCGGCCAGCCGCTGGCGGACGACGTGGGCGAGGATCATGCCCAGGACGCCGATGACCAGCGCGGCCAGCCAGAGGTTCTGCCGTTCGGAGACGGTGTCGCCGTCGCCGACGCCGGGCGGTGCGGCGGGGTAACGCAGCCCGGGCAGTAGGGACAGGGCGAGGAAGCCGGCCCCGGCCAGTGCCATCGCACGCGGCCAGGGCCGTTCGTGTGCCGGGCTGCGGCGGTGCAGCAGCGCGTAGGCGACGGCGAAGAAGACGCCGACCGCCAGACCGACGACCACCGAGGTGACAACCAGGCCGAAGTACTGCGTGCTTCGGCTGAACAGTTCCTCGGCCTCGTGCGCGTGGTCGTGGCCGCCGCCCGCCGCGCGCTCCTCCTCCAGCCTGATGGCCCGGTCCATGACCGGCTCCGCGAGGAGCAGGCCGAACAGTCCGGTCGTCAGCCCGGCGACGCCGCCGGCAAGCAGTCCGCGGCCGAGTGTGGGCAGCACGGGGTAGGGAGAGGTGTTGCCTGACATGGTGTGGTGCCGCCCCGATCAGTGGCAGGGGGCGCCGAAGAGGTGCCGTCCGTCGTGGGAGAACTCGTGGAGGTACTCGCCGGTGGCGGCGATGACGTTGCCGTTGTCCATGAAGACGGCGTAGAGGGCGATGAGCGAGACGACGATCGCCGTGGCGGCGATCAGCCAGTCCCGGACGGGAGCGGTCGCGTCGGCCGCGATCGGAGCGGTTCCGGTGCCCGGGTGCAGGGACATCTGGTGCCTCCTTCTGGGGTTTCCACGCCCCACAGGTGCAAAGCGGACGCACGAGTTCCTGACTTCCCGCGTCATCGCGGATCACAGTGGCGGGACCGTCCCGGAGTCGCACCGGGTTCCTCGCCGCGTCGCCTCTTCTTCTGTTGTCGGATGGAGGGTCCCAGGGGGCACCAGAGATGTCAATGTGCCACGATGGGGGCTGACCGGTGCACACCGTACCCAAGGGGGAGTGGATGTACGGCTCTGAAGCCGGCCGATCGGACAACACCTCGCGTCGTGCCGCCACCCTGCTTTCCGGCGTCGCCGTCGGCTCGCTGCTGCTGACGGGGTGTTTCTCCTCCGGCGGCGACAAGGACAAGCCGAACGGGGAGAGCCGCAACAACGGCCCCAAGCAAAGCGACGCTCCCTTCTGGGTGAACCCGGAGGGTCTGGCTTCCGAGGCGCTGGCCAGGGCCGAGCGGGAGGGGAAGAAGGACGAGGCCCGGCTGATCCGGAAGATCGCCGACCGCCCCGCAGGGGAGTGGATCAGGCCGGAGCAGGCGGAGGACCAGACCCGGAAGATCACCGAGGCCGCCGCCGCGGCGAAGACTCCCCCGATCCTGGTGATGTACAACATCCCGCACCGGGACTGCGGCCAGTACTCCAAGGGCGGTGCCCGCAGCGCGGACGAGTACCGGCAGTTCACGGACGCCGTCGTCCGCGGCATCGGCGACCGCGCCGCTTCGGTGGTCATCGAGCCGGACGCGCTGCCGCACATCATGGTCCCCGGCTGTGTGCCGCAGCACATGCACGACGAGCAGTACACCCTGATGAAGGAGGCGGTCGACAAGCTGAAGTCGCTGCCCAACACGAAGGTGTACCTCGACGCCGGCAACCCGCACTGGATCCGCGACCCCGGCGGCATGGTGACGCCGCTGAAGCGGGCCGGGATCGACGCCGCCGACGGCTTCTCCCTCAACGTCTCCAACTACCAGACGACCGAGGAGAACATCGAGTACGGCAAGCGGCTGTCCTCGATGGTCGGCGGCAAGCAGTTCGTGATCGACACCAGCCGGAACGGCAACGGTCCGATGGACGGCAAGGAGGACGAGGAGGCCTGGTGCAACCCGCCGGGCCGGGCCCTCGGTGAGCCGCCGACGACCAGGACGGCCGACAAGCTGGTGGACGCCTACATGTGGATCAAGCGTCCCGGCGAGTCCGACGGCGCCTGCAAGGGCGGCCCGGCGGCCGGCCAGTGGCACCACGAGTACGCGCTGGAGCTCGCCAGGAACGCCGAGAAGTCCTGAGAGCCGACCGGCCACCGGTACGAGTGAGGCGGGTCCCCCCTTGGCAGAAGGGGGGACCCGCCCTCACTCGTTCACGCGTGCGACCGGCGCCGCCGGCTCACTCGAACTTGTCGGCGACCGGTACGTGCACCCACACGGCCTTCGACGGCACGCCGTCGCCGTCCACCGCGTTCACCATGTAGTAGCCCGGCGGGACAAGCGTCGGGTCCTTCGGGACGGTGACCTCCACGCCGTCCGACGTGCGTTCGAAGTCCAGCGCGATGGACCGCTGCTCGACGTTGGTGACGTGGGTGAAGGAGCTGGGTCGGATCAGCCGCATCTGCTTGATCTCGGACGGGTCGTCGGTGCCGAACGCCGCGGTGCCGCCGAGCTTGACGCGCTGCGGTTCCTTGTCGGGGGCGGTCAGCGTCGGGCGGGCGTCGCGGAACAGGTAGGGCGGTGACCAGACGTCCATCTGCTGGAGGAAGGTGCCCGGCTTGGTGTTGGCCTTGTCGTCGAACAGCGGGTCGCTGCCGAAGGTCATGACCCGGCCGTCGGGCAGCAGCAGCGCGCCGGAGTGGTAGTTGCGGCCGACGAGGGGGTCGGCGACCGGGCGGGAGGTGTTGGTGCCCGGGTTGTAGAGCTGGGCGCGCAGGATGTCGCTGCTGCTGTAGCCGCGGTAGCCGGCGGAGCCGTTGGTGGTGAGCACGGTGTCGTCGGGCAGGATCACGCTGCTGGGGTAGCGGGCCGGGCGGTACAGCGGGGGTCCGTCGGTGAAGCGCGGCTTGTCGGCCTTGAGGTCGACGATGCGGGTCTTGTCCGTCACCTTGCGGCTCTCGCCGATGCCGCCACCGCCGAGCACCATGTACCGCTGGTCCTGGGCCGGCGGTAGCAGGACGGCCATGGAGGTCTCCAGGGCGTCGGGGTCGCTGATGCCGGGAATCTTGGTGAAACGGTCGGTGCGCCAGTCCCACAGGCCCGGGGTGCGGCCCTCGTCGGCGGGGCCGTAGCCGGAGCTGGTGCCGGTGAAGAGGATCTTGCCGCCCTCGGTGAGGAAGTTCCCGGGGTAGGTGGGGAAGTAGCGCTCCTTGGGGAGGGTCTTCCACTTCTTGGTCTTCGGGTCGTACAGCTCGACCTTCTCGGAGACCTCGCCGATGTCGTCCAGGCCGGAGACGGTCAGTACCCGGCCGTCCTCCAGCGTGGTCAGCGTCGGGTACCAGCGGGCGTCCTCCATCGGGGCGACGGGGATGTACCGCTCGGAGACGGGGTCGAACTCGTAGGACTCGCGGATGCCCTGGAAGTCCTTCTTGTCGAAGGAGATCTTGTTGGCGACGCCGTAGACGTTCCGCTTGTCGTCGCCCTTGAGGCCGAGGATCGTGTACTGCTCGGTGTCGCCGGTGGAGTGCTTCTTCCCCTTGCGGGCGGCCTCGACGTAGATGCGCCGCTGGGTGGCGGTGACCGTGGCGCCGGTCGCCGTCTCCTTCTTCTCGGCCCTGGGTATCTGGAGCGGCTGCTGGGTCTCGAAGACCTTGCCGCTCTTGTTGCCCTTGAACTTGGTGCCCTTGGGCAGCGTCATGGGCTTGTCGGGGTTCTCGTTGCTGACGATCATCAGACCGCCGGCCTTCTCGACGTCGCCCTCCAGCGTCTCGTAGCGCTGGGTGCCGCCGGCGATCAGCAGCTTTCCGTCGGGCAGCTGGGTGTGCCCGGCGCAGAACATGTCCTTCGGGGTGGGGATGTTCTTGAAGGTGTTCTTCTCCGGGTCCCACAGGACACTGCGGAAGGTCTTGGCGGCGAACTGCTTGGCGTCGTTGCCGGAGCCGGCGACGAGCAGCACCTTCCCGGTGTGCAGCAGGGCGGCGTGGATCGCGTTGATCCGGTACTTCTGCGGCACGTCCACGGTCTGCCACAGGCCGTTCTCCGCCTTGTAGGCCGGCCGGTTGATGTTGTACTCGTGGTACTGCTCGCTGGTGAACCGGATCAGCCAGGGCGCGTTCATCCCGGCCACGGCCATCAGCGCCACCGTGCCGATGGCCAGGCGTTTGGTACGGCGACTGGGTTGGTACTTCACCGGCTGACAACTCCTGCGCGTGCCCGGGCGGGGCCCGGGGCGGTTCTTGTTTCCTTACGGGGTCGCCCTTGGGGCGGGGTGCTCACGTCCGGGGCGTCGTACGGCGCTGCTGCCGGAGGTCGATCTGGAGCGTCTGGTCGCCGACGCCGCCGAGCGCTTGCGTCCGCTGGGCGGCACCGCCGGCGGCCAGCGCCGGTTGCGGGGCGCCGGCGGTGCCCTGGGCCTGGGGCGGCTGCCCGCCGGACGGGTCGCCGGACGGGTCGCCGCCGCGCCGGGCGCGTTTGCGGCGCTTCTTCTCGGCGCGCATCCCGACCTGCCAGCCGATGATGGGCGCGGCGGTGATCAGCAGCGCCAGCGTCGCCCAGGTGATCATCGCCGGGTGGTCGTGGCCGAGGAAGTAGGAGCCGATCGCCGACGAGCCGAACACGGCGATGAAGAACAGGTGGATGCGGAAGGTGCCGAAGAGGGTGTCGGGGCTGGCCGACTCGCCCTTGGGAGTGACCACGAACTTGCTCTTGCGGCGCAGCACGGTGTCCATCAGCGAGCGCGCGTAGATCGGTGCGGAGAGCGCGGACATCAGCATGCCGGCGAGGCCGCCGGAGCCCTCCGGCTCGTGCGGGGAGACGTTGTGGCGGCGGTTCCAGATGTAGAGGCCGACCTGGAGGGCGGACGCGTTGCCGTAGAGCATCATCCAGATGACCGGGTCGATCTGCACGCCGGAGGCGCCGAGGCCGAGGAAGAGGGCGCAGCTGATGGCGGCCAGGATCCAGTTCATCGCCGAGATCGGATAGAAGACGATCATCAGCGTGTAGTTCCACAGCTTGCCGGGCGGCATCGAGTACCAGCCCTTCCAGTACTGCTTGAGGATGGTCTCGTAGGTGCCACGGGACCAGCGCAGCTGCTGGGTGAAGAAGTCCGTCCAGGCGTTCGGGCCCTCGCCGACGGCGAGCACGTCGGGGGTGTAGACCGAGCGCCAACGCTTCCCGGTCTCCGGGTTGCGTGCGCGGTGGATCTCGAAGCCGGTGGCCATGTCCTCGGTGATCGAGTCGTACAGGCCGCCGATCTGCTTGATCGCCTTGATGCGGACCGCGTTGCTCGTGCCGACGAACATCGGCGCGCCGTAGAAGTTTCCGGCCCGCTGGATGAGGGCGTGGAAGAGGAACTGCTGGCTCTCGGCGGCCTTGGTGACGAAGTTGTCGTAGTTGCCGTAGACCTGCGGGCCGATGACAAAGCCGATGTTCGGGTCGCGGAAGTAGCCGAGCATCCGCTCCAGGTAGTTGGGCAGCGGCACGTGGTCGGTGTCGACGCCGGCGAAGAAGTCGTAGTCGTCGCCGTGGGCGTCGAGCCAGGCGTTGTAGTTGCCGTGCTTGGTCTTCGCCCGGAAGGCGCCCTTGTCGGTGTTCCACTTGGCCACGCCCTTGCGGCTGAAGTGGTGGACGCCGAGCTTGCGGCAGACCTCCTTGACCTCCGGGTCGTTGCCCTCGTCGAGCAGCCACACGTGCATGGTGCCCCGGTGGCGGATCTTCACCGCCGCCTCCAGGGTCTTGGTGACCATCTCGATCGGTTCCTTGCCGGGAACGAACGAGGTCAGGAACGCCACCCTGGTGCCGGCCTCGGGTACCACGGGTATCGGGTCGCGGGCGACCAGCGTCGCGTGGGAGTTGGAGAGCACGTTGAGCGTGCGGAACAACTCGATCAGACCGATCGCGACGAGCATGACGATGTCGAGCTTGAGCACGAGGTCGGAGACCGAGCCCTCGTCGCGGGTCGTCCAGTGCTGCGGCTGCATCAGCCAGACGAACAGGCCCAGCGAGAGCAGCGGGGCGGCGGCGAGCAGCAGCCCGGCGCGGATGCGGTGGGGCTCGTCGCCGATGAGGCTGCGGTACTTGACCCGGTACGGCTTGTTCGGGTCCGGTTGGGTGAGCGGGCCGGCGAGTCGGCTGTAGTGCTCGTAGTCGTAGCGCGGCGGCGCCTTGCGCGGCCAGCGCAGACCGCGGCCGAGGGTGCCGTTGTCACCGGACCGGTTGCGGGGGACCCGAAGCCGGGTCGTCCGGGACGCGTCCTGCTGCGACGGGTCGTCGAGATCACGCGACGGCGACTGGCGTGGTTCCGACGTCATCTATCCATCCCCCCGCACGCGATACGCGCCGTGCGTGTGTGCTTGTACTGGTCCGATGGCAGGACCATATGCCAGAAGAGTAGGCCGAAACGGGCGCGGTGTGCGTAACGACCGTTTCATGGGACACAGGACGACGGTGTTCCGGTTCCACGATGTGCTCGGTCTCCCCAGCCGAGAACGCGGGAACGCGGCCGATGACCCTGGGTCAGCTTCTCGGACCGTTCACATGATCGCAAGAGCGATACGTGCGCTTTGGCCGCGAAGGCCGGAATTCTTCGAGCCGAACGTGATCAAGAAGCAACGGGCTCCGGTGTGCCGGGCCGGTGCGGTCGCACCGGCCCCCGTGCGGGCAGGGATCGGCCGGTGGTCGGGCCGGTCCCGGGGCGGTTGCCGGAGGCGTCGGTCCAGCGGCGGTCGAGGGTCAGTCGATGCCGCGCCAGATGTGCGGCTCGTTGTCGTGTTCCTCGCCGTCGCCCGCCAGGCCCGGCGCGGGCCGGTCGCGGTCGGGCGAGTCGAGGCGGACCGCTCGGTGGGCGCGCGGCTCGGCGGGCGCGCGCGGGGACTTGTGTTCGGTGACGGGAACGCTCACATCGACTCCTTCGACGGGCGCGTGTGTATACGGGGAAGTCTGGGTGCGGGGCGTGGATCGCGCGAGCCGGGTGTGTGGTCGACGCGGCCTGGCCGCACCCGTCGAACACCGTCGCACGGTGGTGTGCCCGGCGGTGACGGGAATCACGGAGTCTTCCCCCGATCGGGGGATTGAACGGCAGAAGCCCCCGCGTTAGCGAGGGCTTCTGCTCCGGTACGCCGCCAGGGACTCGAACCCCGGACCCGCTGATTAAGAGTCAGCTGCTCTAACCAACTGAGCTAGCGGCGCCCGCGCCGGCCTGTGCCGACGACGTGAAGCTTACCTGATGATCGGGGGTGCTTCCGACCACCGCCGCGCGGGCGCCTCAGGGGCGCGGCTCGGTGGTCAGCTCGGCCAGGACCCGGCGCAGGTAGGGCCTGGGTACGGCGGGCAGCAGTAGCGCCACCGCCTGGACGAGCTTGCCGAGTACGAACGTGGTGTCCGGGGTCGCGCGCACCAGCTCCCGGACCGTCTCCTCGTCCTGCTCGTCCACCGCCGTCAGCAGTCGCACGACGTCGGGGGCGGCGTCCTCGTCGGTGTGCACCCAGCGCTCGCCGGCGGGTGCGCGCAGCGCGAGCCGGCCGAGCACCCGGTCGGCGACGGCCGGCTGGTAGGCCCGGCCGACACTGTCACTCGCCACCCACGTCAGGGCCGCGACAAGGTCCTTGGTGCGTTCGTCGCAGCCCAGTCCGGACAGTGCCGCGTCGAAGGCGAGCTGGTTGCCGTGCCGGAACGCGAGCAGCAGCTGGGCGGCGCGGGCCTTGGCCACGGCGACGGCGACGGCCTCGTCGTCCGGGCCGGAGTCGGTGCCGGGTCCGGAGTCGGTGCCGGGTCCGGAGTCGGTGCCGGGTCCGGGGTGGGGTCCGAATTCGGTGCCGGGTCCGGAGTCGGCGTCGGTCCCGGAGTCGGCGCCGGCGCGTGTCTCGGGCCCGGCGTCGGCGACCAGGGTGGGCGTGCGCATGGGGCGAATCATGGCATAGTGCCCGATTCGCCCCATGCGTGACGCGCGGAACTACAGCTCGACGTCGGCGCAGGCGTAGAACGCGTTGGCCGTGTCGTAGATGTTCCAGACGCCCAGAATGATGTGCTTGCCGGACTTGCCGGTCGGGACGGTGCCCTGGTGGCTCTCGTTGTACGCCGGCTGGCGGCCCCCCATCGGGACCGTCATGAACGGCTGCGGCTCCAGGTCGGCCCTGGTCAGCCGCTTGGACGGGTCCCAGCCGTTCTTGGTGATGTAGTACTGGAACTCGCTCGTGCGGTGCGGGGCGGTCATCCGCCAGTTGAAGGTGTAGCCCTGGCCCGGCCGCAGCTTGGTGGTCGGCCAGTTGCCGCCGCGCGGGTCGTCCAGTTGGGCGAACCTGCCGTTGCCGCCGGCGCAGATGGTGCCGTCCTGCGGTCCGCGCGCCGGGAAGCCCTTCGGGCCCTCGACGCTCTGCGGCTCCCACTGGATGGCGCCGCAGTTGGTCACCGCACCCTTGGCGCAGTGGGACTGGCGGCTGGTCGGGGCCTCGCTGTAGCCGTGGCCCTGGGCGCCGCCGCCGGTGGCGAGCACGGCCGTGGCGGCCATGCCGACGCCGAGTAGGGCGGCGGAGATCTTCTTGCGCATGCTTCGCTCCTGTGGGGTGGAGGGCCTGAGTGCATGGGGTCGCCCCCGGCCCGGTGGGACGGGGGTGTGTGGGCACGCCTTGGGGGAGGCGTGCGGTCTAGACCAACTCCGAAGCTAGCGCGGGTTGTTCAAAAAAGTCCATACCAATGAAGGGCCCGGTTCGCGCGTTCGGCACCGCGGTGTGACGGCTCGTGTGTGGCCGGAAGTCAATGGGGCGGGGACATCCGGAATGGACTGTTCCAGTGATTTGGATCACAACAGCTCGGTCTCCGTGCGATTCCGTCCGCATAGTTCTCGTGAACATCGGGTAGCCGCGCGCCCATGGCTCGACCACCGACACAGATCCAGACACCAGGACTCCGGGCACTCAGACACAGACCGCTCAGCCGCCGTTCGCTGCTCACCGGTCTGCTGACCGTGGGCGCGGTCACGGCCGCCGGCTGCTCCCGCGCACCCGCCGAGGGGAAGGTGGAGGGCGGCGACCTCCTGGAGCGGCTGCGCGATTCGGGCACCGTACGGATCGGCATCGCCAGCGAACCGCCCTTCGGCTACGTCAACGACCAGGGAGAGCCGACCGGCCAGTCCCCCGAGGTCACCAAAGTGATCTTCAACCGGCTCGGGGTGGAGAACGTCGTACCCGTCCCCACGGAGTTCGGCTCGCTGATCCCCGGCCTCAAGGCGCAGCTCTTCGACGTCGTCTCCGCCGGCATGTACATCAACCCCACCCGCTGCGAACAGGTCCTGTTCTCCGACCCCGACTACCTGATGCTGGACGCCTTCATCGTCCGCAAGGGCAACCCGCACGGCATCACCCGCTACGAGGACATCGTCGAGAAGGGGCTGCGGCTGGCCAGCGGCGAGGCGTACGCGCAGATCGGCAACGCCAAGGCCGCCGGAGTGAAGAGCGTGCTCGTCCTCCCCGACCAGGTCGCCGGCCTGGACGCGGTGGTGCAGGGACGGGTCGACGCCTTCGCCGGTACCGCGATCACCGTCCGCAGCGTGGTGCGCAACGCCGCCAGGGCCGAGGACACGGAGGCGTTCCAGCCCGAGATCGACGGCGAACCCGTCTACGGCGCCGGCGGCTTCGCGTTCCGCCTCTCGGAGCGGAACCTCCGTGACGCCTTCAACAAGGAACTCCACCGGCTCAAGGCGAACGACAACCGCGAACTCCTCAAGATCGTGGGCCCGTTCGGCTTCACCGAGGACGAGATGACCGACCTGACGGCAGAGGAGCTGTGCGGATGACGTGGCCCCTCTTCACCGAATGGTTCCTGCCGGGGGTCTGGATCACCGTCCAGGTGACCCTCGGCAGCGCGGCGCTCGCCCTGCTGGTGTCGTTCGTGATCGGCATCGCCCGGTCCTCGCGCCTGTGGATCGTCCGCTTTGTCGCCGGCTGCTACTTCGAGGTCTTCCGCGGCACCTCGGCGCTGGTGTTCATGCTGTGGATGGCGTTCGCCTTCCCGCTGATGTTCGGCTGGGTCTTCGTCCCGATGGCCGCCGGCATCCTCGCGCTCGGCCTGACCTACGGCGCCTACGGCTCGGAGATCGTGCGCGGCTCGCTCCAGTCCGTGCCGGCGGCGCAGCGTGAGGCCGGCATCGCCCTCAGCTTCACCCGGACGCAGCGGCTGCGCCGGATCGAACTCCCCCAGGCCTGGCCGGAGATGGTCCCGCCGTTCAACAACCTGCTGATCGAGCTGCTGAAGGGGACCGCGCTGGTGTCGGTCATCTCCGTCGCCGACATGACCTTCGCCGCCAACCTCTCCCGGCTCGCGAGCAACGAGAGCGCGCCCGCCTACACGCTTCTGCTCGTCTCCTACTTCGTCCTGGCGTTTGTCATGACCCGGGGCATGCGGCTGGTGGAGCGGCGCGCCAAGGCCGGCATCGGTCAGCGCCCCGAGCCCCGCCGCGGCCTGCGGGCCGCGCGGAAGCCCCTCCCGAAGGGCGAGAGCGCCCAGGCCGGACCGCAGTCGGCGGGTGGTGTCGGATGAACTGGGACTGGGACGTCGTAGCCGACTTCATGCCGCGCTTCTGGGACGGTGTGCTCGTCACCCTCCAGGCGCTGGTG
The DNA here is from genome assembly GCF_007097205.2 of Streptomyces alkaliterrae. GTDB lineage: Bacteria > Actinomycetota > Actinomycetes > Streptomycetales > Streptomycetaceae > Streptomyces > Streptomyces alkaliterrae. Next base: position 14,596 of record NZ_VJYK02000019.1, on the reverse strand, counting down.
CTCGGCAGCCTGCTCGCCTTCTCACTCGGCCTGGTGTGGGCCATCGCCCAGCGGTCGAAGGTGAAGCTGATCCGCTGGCCGGTGGTGGGCATCACGGAGTTCATCCGCAACACCCCGCTGCTCGTCCAGCTGTTCTTCCTCTTCTACGTGGTGCCGGAGTGGGGACCGTCGATGTCGCCGCTGGTCACCGGTGTGATCGGGCTCGGCCTGCACTACTCGACCTACACCGCCGAGGTGTACCGGGCCGGCATCGACGGCGTGCCCGTCGGCCAGTGGGAGGCGGCCACCGCGCTCAGCCTGCCGCGCACCCGCACCTGGACCGCGGTGATCCTGCCCCAGGCGATCCGCCGCGTCGTGCCGGCACTGGGCAACTACGTCGTGGCGATGCTCAAGGACTCGCCGATGATCGCCGTCATCGGCGCGTTCGAGATGCTCGGCGAGGCGCGCGCCTTCAGCAACGAGACCTTCACCTTCGAGGCCTACACGATCGTCGGCATCGCCTTCATCGTCATCGCCTACCCGGCCTCCCTCCTGATCCGAGCCATGGAGCGTCGTCTTGTCAAATGACACACCGAACCCCGCCCCCGAGGACAAGCCGCAGACCCCCGAGGGCAAGCCGCAGACCCCCGAGGCCGCGCCGGGCGTCCCCGAGGCACTCGCCCACGTCAACCCCAAGGTGGACGGCAGTGAACTGATCCGCTTCGACCGCGTCACCAAGCGGTTCGGCGACCACGTCGTCCTGGACGACCTGGAGTTCACCGTCGCCTCCGGCAAGCACGTCACCCTCATCGGGCCGTCCGGATCCGGCAAGACCACGATCCTGCGGCTGCTGATGACGCTGCTCAAGCCGGACGAGGGAACCATCAGCGTCGGCGGCCGCTACCTCACCCACGAGGAGCGGAACGGCAAACTCGTCCCCGCCGGCGAGAAGCACATCCGCGAGGTGCGCAAGAACATCGGCATGGTGTTCCAGCAGTTCAACCTGTTCCCCAACATGCGGGTGCTGCGCAACATCACCGAGGCGCCGGTGCACGTGCTGGGCCTGTCCAAGGAGGAGGCGGAGGAGCGCGCCAGGGAACTGCTCGAACTCGTCGGCCTCACCGAGCACGTCGACAAGTACCCCTCGCAGCTCTCCGGCGGCCAGCAGCAGCGGGTGGCCATCGCCCGGGCGCTGGCGATGCGGCCGCAGGTGCTGCTGCTGGACGAGGTGACCTCCGCGCTCGACCCGGAACTGGTCGCCGGCGTTCTCGACGTGCTGCGGGACATCGCGCACACCACGGACATCACCATGCTGTGCGTCACCCACGAGATGAACTTCGCCCGGGACATCTCCGACGACGTGCTGATGTTCAACGAGGGACGGGTCATCGAGTCCGGCAGCCCGGAGAAGATGTTCAACGACCCCGACCACCCGCGCACCCGGGAGTTCCTGAGCGCGGTTCTGTAGCGGGCTCGATCCCGTCGCTTCGGGCGGCACGGTGGCGCCGACCTGGCACTCCGTGCCGCCCGTGGGGCGGACGAGCGCAAAGGCCAAGGCCAGAGGCATATGCCTATCGGACAACAGCCAGGTGCTCACCGCCCGTTGGGCGCTATCGTGGGAGAGGTCGTGACCGGTGGCAACGGTCACGACGCAAGCGGTCACTACCTTGCGAGGGGGCAACCGTGACGCCCAAGCCAGTACCGGCCGTGCCGTTCCAGTCGGTCCAGTACGCCCTGCGCGTGCTGGAATCGGTCGCGCGCCGGTCGGACGGACTGACCGAGGACCAGCTCGCCCGGGAGACCGGCCTGCCGCCCGGTCACCTCGCCCACCTGCTGGTGATGCTCACCCGCGAGTCCTATCTGGACCGCCTCGCCGACGGCAGCTACGTCGCCGGAGAGTCCTTCCGCCTGCTGGAGCCCGCCACCGACCGGCGCGCCCAGATCGGCGAGCGCCTGCAGCGCACGCTGACCAGCCTCCGCGACGAGATCGGCGCCGCCGTCTACGTCAGCCGTTACGTGGACGGCGAGGTGAAGATCACCCAGTTCGCGGACGGACCGCAGACGCCCGCCGTCAACGAGTGGGTCGACTTCCGGGCCGCCGCGCACGCCAGCGCGGTCGGCAAGTGCCTCCTCACCCAGCTCGACCACGACGGCCGCCGGGACCACCTCTCCCGCCACCGCACGATCCGCCTCACCTCCCGCACGACCACCAGCGAGCGGGTGCTCTTCTCGCAGCTCGACAGCCAGCCGCCGACCGTCCCCGTGCTCGACCTCCAGGAGTACGCCGTCGGCACGGTCTGCGCCGCCGTACCCGTGACGGCCGGCTCGGCCGTCGGCTGCCTGGCGCTGTCCCTGCCCATCCAGCACGCCCACCGGCTGCGCAGCGCCGCGCGCAAGCTGAACGAGCAGGCCGCCCCGGTCCTGCTCTCGCTGTCGATCTGAGCAGGGACGGGCGCAGCCGGTCCGGAGCACCCCGCCGGACCGGGTAGCATGGTGCACGTCATCAGGCGCCGCTAGCTCAGTTGGTTAGAGCAGCTGACTCTTAATCAGCGGGTCCGGGGTTCGAGTCCCTGGCGGCGCACAGACAGTGAACGGGCCCCCGTGCGAACGGGGGCCCGTTCCGTTTCTCCGCGCGCCCCACGCACCCCGCGCGCCCCCTCCGACGGCAAACCGGGGCACGGCCGGCCGCGTCGAATGTCCTCCCGCCGGGCAGACACGTCGTGTGTCACCATCGCCGAGAGCCACTACCCGGAGGCACGGATGACCGACCGCTTCATCGAGGTCTCGCTGGACAAGCGCGGGGTGAGCTGCACCGCCCGGCTGCTGGACGACCGGGCACCCCTCACCTGCGCCGCCGTCTGGGACGCGCTCCCCCTCGGCGGGGACGTCTACCACGCCAAGTACGCCCGGAACGAGATCTACGCCCTGCTGCCCCCCTTCGCCACGAGGGAACCCCCGCTGGAGAACCCGACGATCACCCCGATCCCGGGCGACCTGTGCTACTTCACGTTCACCGACACCCAGCTCGGCACGTCCTCCTACGGATACGAGGACACCGCCGACCACCGCGGCCGCCAGACCGTCGTCGACCTCGCCCTCTTCTACGAACGCAACAACCTGCTGATCAACGGCGACGCGGGGTGGGTGCCGGGCATCGTCTGGGGCGCGGTCGTCTCCGGCCTCGACGAGATGGCCGCCGCCTGCCAGGACCTCTGGCGCACCGGCGCCGTGGGCGAAACCCTCAACTTCCGCCGCATCTGAACCACGGCGGGGCCGTCGGGCGGTGATACGGGGTCCGGGTCAGCGCCCCGGGGAGCCGCGGCGGCTAGCCGCCGGCCGTCAGCAGCGCGTGGGCGGCCCGCAGCACCAGCGCGTCCTCGTGGCGGGCGGCCACGAGCTGGACGCCGACGGGAAGCCCCGCGGCGTCCACGCCGCCCGGCACGGACGCCGCCGGCTGCTGCGTCATGTTGAAGGGGTAGGTGAAGGGCGTCCAGCCCGTCCAGCGGGTGAGTCCGGAGCCCTCCGGGACCTCTCGGCCGATCTCGAAGGCCGTACCCGGCAGGGTCGGCGTCACCAGCAGGTCGTACCGCTCGTGGAAGGCCCCCATGCGCCGCCCCAGGGCCATGCGGACGTCGACCGCCGCGAGGTAGTCCAGCGCCGAGTAGCCCGCGCCCTCCCGGCAGATCTCGGCGAGTCCCGGGTCCATCCGGGCCCGCTGCCGCTCGGTGAAGCTCTCCGTGACCCGCGCTGCGCCGCTGAACCACAGGACGTGGAACGGCTCGACGGGGTCGGGGAAGTCGGGGTCGGCCTCCTCGACGTGCGCGCCCAGCTCCGCCAGCACGTCGACCGACCGTCGTACCGCCGCCGCGACCGCCGGGTCGACCCGGACCCGGCCGCCGAAGTCGGGCGAGTAGGCGATCCGCAGCCCGGCCACCCCGTCCGACAGGCCCTCGCGGTAGCTTCCCGGTGCCGGCCCGAGCTGGGACCAGTCGCGGGTGTCGGGGCCGCAGATCACGTCCATCAGCAGCGCGGCGTCGGCGGCGTCCGCCGTCATCGGGCCGACGTGCGCGAGGGTGCCGAACGCGCTGGCCGGGTAGATCGGCACCCGCCCGTAGGTCGGCTTGAGGGCGAAGATCCCGCAGAAGGCCGCCGGGATGCGGACCGAGCCGCCGCCGTCGGTGCCGAGCGACAGCGGCCCCGCCCCGAGGGCGACGGCCGCCGCGCTGCCGCCGCTGGAGCCACCGGCGGTGCGGGTCGGGTCGTACGGGTTGCCGGTGGCGCCGTGGCGGGGGCTGTCGGTGACGCCCTTCCAGCCGAACTCGGGGGTGGTCGTCTTGCCGAGCAGCACCGCGCCGTGCTCGCGCAGGCGCGCGACGGCGGGGGCGTCCTCCTCCCAGGGGCCGTGTTCGGAGATCGCCCACGAGCCGCGCAGCGTCGGTCCGCCGCGCTGGAGCAGGATGTCCTTCACGGTCACGGGTACCCCGTCGAGCAGTCCGGCCGGCTCACCGCGCCGCCACCGTGCCGTGGCCGCCTCCGCCTGCTCCAGGGACTGTTCGGCGTCGATCCGGACGAACGCGTTCACCGTTCGCCGGGCCAGCTCGGCGCGTTCCAGGACCGCGCGGGTGGCCTCGACGGGGGAGAAGGCGCCGGAGGCGTAGCCGGTGAGGAGCTGACCGGCGGTCAGCGCGGCCAGCCCGGTCGGGGCGTCCGGCGGCGCCGGGCGGCGGGTGGTGCCCGGCTCCGGCAGGGTGCTGCTCACTGGGGACCTCCGGCGGGTGTCGGCGTTGCGGGGGAGGGTGTGTCGGTGACGTAGCCGAGGTGCTTGTCCACGACGTTGAGCAGCGGTTCGCCCGCCACCCACCGGTCGAAGTTCTCGACGAACTGCCGTGCGAGGTCGTCGCGCCAGCCGATCGTGTCGCCGCTCATGTGCGGGGAGATCAGCAGCCCGGGAACCCGCCACAGCGGGCTGTCGCCCGGCAGCGGCTCCTCCTCCAGCACGTCCAGCGCGGCGCCGCCGAGCCGGCCCGACTCCAGCGCGGCGACCAGGTCGGCGGTGACGACGTGCCGGCCGCGGCCGATGTTCACGAAGTGCGCGCCGGGTTTCATCCGGCCGAAGGCGGCGGCGTCGAACAGTCCTTCGGTGGCCGGCGTGAGCGGGGCGGCGCAGACCACCCAGTCGGCGGAGGGCAGCAGGGAGTCGAGGTCGTCGGCGGCCCGGACGGTCCCGAATTCCGGGTCGCCGGTGCGTTCCCGGCGGCCCACCAGTTCCACCGCGACACCCAGTGCCATTAGGGTGCGGCCGATCGCGCGGCCGATCGGTCCGGAACCGATCACCGCGGCCCGCGTTCCGGCGACCCGCTTTGTCTCCCGGTGCCGCCAGGCGTGCTCCCGCTGGAATTCCCAGGTGCGGTGGAAATCCTTGGCCATTGCTAGTACAAGCCCGGATACATATTCCGCGATCGGCTGGTCGAAGACGCCGCGGGCATTGGTGATCACCACGTCCGAGGCGGCCAGCTCGGGCAGCAGGCGGTCCACGCCGGCGCTCGCCGTGTGCACCCACCCCGGGCGGCCGCCGCCACCCGGCCAGGAGTGCCGTACCGCGTCGGAGGTGAAGTCCCAGACAAGCAGCGCGTCGGCCGTCGGCAGCCGGGCGGCCAGCGACGACGCGTCCGCGTAGGCCACCTCGGCCCGACCGGAGAGCGCGGTCAGATCGGGTCGCGGGCTGTCGTCGAGCACGAGCACGCGCGGCGGGCGCGCCCCGGTCGGCCTCGGCGGATCTGTCGGTGTCATCAACGGGAAACCATTTCGCAACGAGGGCGGGTTTGACTGGCCGGAGAAAGCGGGATCATGCGGTCGGGTGCTCGGGATTGACCACGGTAGGGATCGGAAACTACCTTCGTCAACAAAGGCATCTGTCCCGGCGTCCCGGCTTACAGTCCGGCTTCTTTTTCCTCTTCGGCCCAAGGCCGTTCCTGGCTTACGCCCGTGCGGCCGTAGGCCTCCCTGCGTGTGTCCTTAGGGGCTCGTTATGGATGTCTCGTTCCTCGGCGGCCCGGAGCCGCAACGCGGCGTCGGGATCGTCGCGCCCTTCGACTTCGCCCTCGACCGTGAGCTGTGGCGGTGGGTGCCGGACGACGTGTCCCTCCATCTGACCCGGACTCCGTTCGTCCCGGTGGAGGTCAGTCTCGACCTCGCCCGGCTGGTCAGCGAGCACGAGACGCTGAGGGAGGCCGTCCAGGCGCTGAGCGCCGTGCGGCCGGAGGTGTTCGCGTACGCCTGCACGTCGGGCTCGTTCGTCGCCGGCCGGGCCGGGGAGCACGCCATGGGGTTGGCCATGACGCAGGCGGGGGAGAGCCCGGCGGTCACCACCTCGGGCGCGCTGCTGGACGCGCTGGCCGAGTTGGGGGCGCGGCGGGTCGCCGTCGTCACCCCTTACACCAGGTCGGTCACCGACTCGCTGGAGGACTTCCTCGCCGAGGCCGGCGTCCAGGTCACCGGCCGCAGCTACCTCGGGCTGACCCGGCACATCTGGCGGGTGCCCTACCGGGACGTGGTGGGCATGGCCAGGGAGGCCGTGACCGGCTCGCCGGACGCCCTGTTCATCAGCTGCACGAACCTGCCCACCTACGACGTCATCCCGCAGCTGGAGGCCGAGTTGCGGATGCCGGTCGTCTCGGCGAACCAGGTGACCATGTGGGCGGCGCTCAGCCGGATCGGCAAGACGGCCGTCGGGCCCTACCAGGCGCTGCTCGACCCGGTCGCGCGAAGAGGCCCCGCATCGCTGGCCTCGCTGCCGCAGCCGGCCGCGCCGCCGGCCGAACCGGCCGCCCCGCCGGAACCCAAGGCGCTCGCCGGCAGCGGCCTGCCGACCGGCGAGGCGGACCCGGCGGAGGCCGCCGCCGAAGGCACCCTCCCGGAGGACCCGGGACCGCCTCCCGCCCTGTGACCCGTCCTCGATTCACCACCGTGATCACGAACCAGGACCAGCGAAGGAGCTGCCCCATGGCCACGTCGGTCGGATTCCTCTACCCCGGACACTCGGCGGAGGACGACTACCCGAGGCTGGAGAGCATGCTGCGGGAGGTGGGCGCAGAGGTGCGGCTGCCGCTGGTCCACACCGACATCGGGGAGGACGCCCACCGGGTGGACGCCCTCCTGGAGATGGGTTCGGCCGCCCGACTGGCCGCCAGTGTCGGGGAGTTGGTGGCACACGACGTGCAGGCCGTTGTGTGGGCGTGCACCAGCGCGAGCTTCGTCTTCGGCTGGGAGGGTGCGCGCGAGCAGGTCCGTGAGCTCTCCGCGACGGCCGGTCTGCCCGCCTCCAGCACCTCCTTCGCCTTCGCGCACGCGGCGCACGCGATCGGCGCCCGCCGCGTCGCCGTGGCCGCCACCTACCCCGACGACGTCGCCGAGCGCTTCGCCGCCTTCCTCAAGGCCGCCGACATCGAGGTCGTCGCGGCCAGGGCCGCCGGCATCATCACCGCCGCCGAGGTCGGCACCTGGCGCCGCGAGGAGGTGCTGGCGCTCGCCCGCGCCGGCGACCACCCCCAGGCCGACGCCGTCCTCCTCCCCGACACCGCCCTGCACACCGCCGCCCATGTCACCGAGCTGGAGTCCGCCCTGGGCAAGCCGGTCCTCACCGCCAACCAGGTGACGGTCTGGGAAGCCCTCGGCCTCGTCACCACCCCACCCCGCTGCCCCGCCCTCGGTGCCCTCTTCACCCGCTGACCGGGCAGTGGTGCGGTCGGCGTCAGGCGCCGAGGAGTTCGGAGATCCGTTCGGCGGGAACGGGTTTGGAGTAGTGCCAGCCCTGGCCGGTGTCGCAGCCGATGCGGCGCAGCCGGTCGGCCTGGGCGGGCCCCTCGACGCACTCGGCGGTGACGGTGAGGCCGAGCTTGTGGGCGAGGTCGACGAGCGAGGTCACGATGGTCTCGTCGGCGCGGCTGCGCTGGGAGGCGAGCCGGAAGTTGCTGACGAACGTCCCGTCGAGCTTGAGCGCGCGCACGGGCAGGCGGCTGAGGTAGGCGAGGTTGGAATAGCCGGTGCCGAAGTCGTCGATGGCGATGCGCACGCCCATCGCGGACAGCGCGCGCAGCGACTGGAGGGGTCGGCCGCCGGAGCCCATCACCGCCGACTCGGTGAGTTCGAGCTGGAGCAGGCCGGCCGGTAGGCCGCTCTCCTCGAGGGCGATCGCCACGTCGGCGACGAGGTCGGAGTCCCACACCTGGCGGACGGCGACGTTGACGGAGACGTAGAGCGGGGTGCCGGTGTGCTCCTGCTGCCAGCGCCGGGCCTGGCGGCAGGCCTCGGCCAGCACCCAGCGGCCAAGCTGGACGATGGAACCGTTCTCCTCGGCCAGCCCGATGAACTGGCCGGGTCCGAGGGTGCCGAGTTCCGGGTGGCGCCAGCGCACCAGCGCCTCGACGCCGCGCAGGCAGTCGTCGGCGAGTCCGACGATCGGCTGGAACTCCAGCGCGAACTCGCCCCGGTCGATCGCACGGCGCAGCGTGCTGGAGAGGGCCTGGCGGGTCATGCGATGGGCGTTGCGCTCGGGATCGAAGAGCGTCCAGCGGGCCCGGCCGTCCGCCTTCGACCAGTAGAGGGTGGTGTCGGCGGCCTGCATCAGCTCGGTCGCGGAGGTCCCGATGCACGATCGTTCCACCACGCCGATGCTCGCGGAGACGTCCATGCGCTGGCCGGCGAGCTGGAAGGAGCGTTCCAGCACCCGCTGCAGTTCCTGGGCGAGGGCGGTCAGTTGGTCGGCTCCGGTGGAGTCCTCCACCAGTACCGCGAACTCGTCGCCGCCGAGCCGGGCGACCAGGTGGCCGCCCCGAGGTCCCCCCGCTGCGATCCGGGTGAGACGCTGCCCGACGGCGTCGAGGAGTTCGTCGCCGGCCCGGTGGCCGTAGGTGTCGTTGATCGCCTTGAAGCCGTCGAGGTCCAGGTAGCACAGGCCGATCCGGCCGGTCGCGCTGTCGGTGAGCGCCGCGGAGAGGCGTTCGAAGAACAGCGCGCGGTTGGGCAGCCGGGTCACCGGGTCGTGCATCTCCATGTGGCGCAGTCGTTCCTGGAGGTCGCGCCGCTCGCTGACGTCGGTGACGGTGAGCAGCGCCGAACCGTCGCGCCGGAGTGGGACCAGGGTGACCTCCGCCCAGAACGGCTGGCCGTCCGGTTGCTTCAGCCGCCGACGGCAGCGCATGCGTTCGCTCTCGCCGCGCAGCACCGCCTGGCAGGCCTCGCGGGCGCCGGCGCTCTGGCCGATTCCCGCCAGTTCGGTCACCGGCAGGCCGGCGAGCTGGCGGGCGGAGGTGTCGAAGAGGGCGGCGAGCGCGCGGTTGGCGGTGTTGATCCGGCCGCTGCGGGAGACCACGGCCATCGCGAACTCCGCGAGGTGGAAGGCGGCCCGGAAGTCGGCCTCCCGTTCACGGCTCGGGGCCTGGGCGATGAACGAGGCAGGAAGGTCACTCTCCGTGATCGAGAGGTGTCCTGTTCCAGTGGCTGACGGGCCCTCGCACGGGCTGTGGCGCGTTCCGTTCACCGATCGCTCCCAAAGGGGATTCGTCGCTGGAAAGTCTGCCGATCATAGGGGCTGTTGCGGGGTGGGAGCCAGCATCGGAGGGTGCCCTAACACACCCGCAGGGGACAGAGGCGGACGCCAGTGCGAGGCCGCCGTGCCTTGGGGAGCCCACCGGAAACTTTTACGGAGAGTGACCAATTGGGTGGTGTGGCGCGTTCCTGCGGCGTGCCGCCGCAGGACCTGATCGGCGTAGTCGAACAGGCGGGAGTGGCCGGCGGATGAACAAGGTGAGGGTGTCCCCACTCGTCACGGGAGGTCCCGGTGCGAACCGAGCGCTCCGTCCGCACACCTGCCGCGCGAACCGGCCGGCTGCGCAGACCGCTGTCCGTACTGACGGCGCTCGCGGCCGTGGCAGGCACCGCCTCCATGGCCGGCCCGCTGCGGCAACAGCCGACGGCCAACCCGTGCGCACTGGAACGCACCGACGCCCATCACTCCCTGGGGCTGGACACCTGGAACGCCTCCTACGTCAAGCCCGAGGGCACCGTCGACGCCGTCATGCTCTTCCTCTCCTTTCCCGACTCTCCCCCCTCCCACACCCCGGACGAACTCGTCCGGGACTACTTCCCGGCCACCAGCGACTTCTTCGAGCGGGCCTCCTACGGCCGGTTCACCCTGCGACCGCACCCGGTGTCGCGCTGGCTGGAGATGCCCCGGGAGTCGACGGCGTACGACATAGCGCGGGACTGGCGCAGCGGCAGCCGCTCCGCCTACCTGCGGGACGCCGTCGCGGTCACCGACCCGCACGTCGACTTCAGCCGCTACGACGTCGTGTACCTGGTCGCCGACCCGAGCGCGCCCGGCGTGGACTCCGACGCCACGAAGGTCGTCAACCTCCAGCAGCCGCTGCGGGCCGACGGAGTGGAACTGCGCCGCCTCGTCACGCTCTTCGAGAAGTTCCCGGCCGACCGGAACGTCCTCGCGCACGAGACCGGGCACGTCTTCGACCTGCCCGACCTCTACAACCGGCCCGAGGACGGCAAGGGCGACTGGGACACCCACGTCGGCGACTGGGACCTCATGGGCAGCCAGTTCGGGCTCGCGCCCGACCCCTTCGGCTGGCACAAGTGGAAGCTCGGCTGGCTGGACGACCACCAGATCGACTGCGTCGCCCGGCCCGGCACCACCCTGCACACCCTCGTGCCGCTGGCCGCACCCGCCGAGCGGGCCGGGACGACCGGCCGAGGTGCGGCGGGCAGCCGCATGGTGGTGGTGCGCACGGGCGCGAGCGAGGCGCTGGCGATCGAGATCCGCGAACCGCTCGGCAACGACGCCGGGGTGTGCACCAGCGGCGCCCTGGTCTACCGGGTGCGCAGCGACACCGCCTCCGCGCAGGGGCCCATCGAAGTCCTCGACGGGCATCCCGACAGCTCCGCCTGCCAGGGCAGCTCGGTGCAGCCGTCGCTGGCGGACGCGCCGCTGGGGGTGGGGGAGAGCATCTCCGTGGACGACGGTGAGGTGCGGGTGAGCGTGCTGGGACGGTCGGCGTCGGGCGACTGGAACGTGCAGGTGACGCGAAGCTGAGGCGGGGCCGGGGGCTGCCCCGGTCCCTCCCCCGGCCTCCGGTCGGGGGCGCCCCCGCTGCGGGCTGAACAGCCCGCCCCGGCGTCCCGGGCTGAAGCGGTGGCGGATTCCGGTGGGCGAGTGGCCGGAAAGCTGCGGTATGGGGGAGGGGGCGCCCATTAGGGTGACGGGTGTGCTGTTGTCCGTGCCGCCTCTGTCGCCCCGTGAGCTGACGTCGCTCCTCGTACCTCCGCCGGCGGCGGAGTTCTCGGCCGACAGGCCGGAGGTGTGGTTGGTGCGGCCCGGGCGGCATGTGGCCGAGTTGCCGCGTGCGTCCGATGTGCTCAGTGACGCCGAGCGGCGGCAGGCGGCCGCGTTCCGAAGCGAGTCCGACCGGGTGCTCTACACCGGGGCGCACGTGGCGCTGCGGTTGCTGCTCGGAGTCCGTGCGGACGTGCCGCCGGAGAAGGTCGAAATGGTCCGTGAGCCGTGCCCGTGCTGCGACAAGCCGCACGGGCGCCCCGCGCTCGCCGGGGGCGGCCCGCACTTCTCCCTGTCGCACAGCGGCGACCTCGCGCTGATCGCTCTGGCCGCGACGCCGGTGGGCGCGGACGTCGAGCGGTTGCCGCGCGCCCGGACGGTCGACGAAGTCGCCGGCAGCCTCCACCCGAGGGAGGCGAAGGAGCTGGCCGAGCTGCCGACGGCCGAACGGCCGGTCGCCTTCGCCCGGACGTGGGCGCGCAAGGAGGCCTATCTCAAGGGCATCGGCACCGGGCTCGGCCGGAACCTCGACCTGGACTACGTCGGCAGCGGCCCGACACCCGCCGCGGGGCCGGACGGCTGGCGACTGGCGGACGTGGCGGTCGACGAGGGCTACGCGGGTGCTGTCGCGCTGGCGCCGCAGGGGGCCGAGTCGTGAGGAGCGGGCCCGCCGCCGAATCGGCCGTGGAAACAGCTCTGGGCCCTTCCGGTCGCCCGGAAAGGCCCAGCATCACCTGGTGATGGAGTACGCCGCCAGGGACTCGAACCCCGGACCCGCTGATTAAGAGTCAGCTGCTCTAACCAACTGAGCTAGCGGCGCCTGCTGACGTCGTAGACGATAGCACCCGGATCCGGGGAACCGGAAATCGATATCCCGTGGTCAGCCGGTACGGGTCCTGCGGACGGGGGCCGGGCGCGGTGGCTGCTCCGCGCGGCGCGCAGGCAGTGGCGCAGCGGCACGTCCGCGTCGGGCAGCCAGGGCGCGGGGCGGTCGGGCGCCACGAGTCGGCGAGTCGACCGGTCTCGCCGGGGCCGGTGAACAGCAGGAGGCGCCCCGCGCAGAGGGCGACCGGGCCGCTGCCCGGGCCCCGCGACCGCGTTCCGTCCAGGATCGCCCCGCCCACCAGCGCGGGGGCGCTGACCACGTCGAACGCGACACCGCAGGGCACCTGTGCGGGGCGTTCGGGCGGGCCGCCCGCAGCGCCCGGGCGCTGCTCGGGAGGTCGCAGGCCGAGGCGAGCCAGGCCGCGCCGGACGGGCTCAGCTGGGAGCTCGGAACGCTGGGCATCCCCCCCAGGAGTACCCAACCGGCGGGGCCGTGGAGACGGAACGCGGAAAGACGGAACACGGTAAAACCGGAGAACACGGAGAACACGGGAATCGCGGCGGACGGCTCAGTCCACCGGGCGGTTCCGCATCAGCTCGCGGCCGAACTCCACCATCTTGCGGGCGTAGTCCTCCGTCCAGTCCGCGCGCTCGGCGATGGCCGCGTCCGGCAGCCGGTCGAAGCGGCCGGGGTCGGCGAGCTGGGCCGCCGCCATCGCCTGGAACTCCACCGCCCTGTCGGCGGCGGCACGGAACGCCAGGGCCAGCTGCGTGGACCTGGCCAGCAGCTCACGCGGGTCGGCGATCGACTCGAGGTCGAAGAAGCGCTCGGGGTCCGCCGACTCGCCCGGGGGCTCGAACGTCAGCGGCGCGGGGCGGCGAAAGCGCGGGGCGGCACCGCGCGGGTCCGGAGCCGGATGCGGCTCTGGCATGAAGACACCTCCGTGTGGTGGCGGGTCGGAACGACCGTTCCCTCCATTGTCCCGCCTGCGGCGGGCAGCCGGGAGGTGACGGACTCGGGGACGGGTCGCGCCCGGGTCTCTCAGTCCTGGCCGACGCGGTGGGCGGCGAGGGTGGCGAGGACTTCCTGGTGGGCCTCCCAGCCGTCCGGGAAGCGGACGTCCACGCCGAGCCGGACCGGCTCCACCTCCGGGTACGCGTCCAGCAGCTCGGCCACTCCCGCCCGGCACACCACCACACACGCGTGCCGGTGCCGGGACGCCAGCACGCACAGCCGGCCCGTCTCCAGATGGAACGCCGTGGCGTCAGGCCGCCCCGACAGCGGGTGCAGCACCACCGTGACGTCGAACTCCCGCCCCTGGAGCCGGTTCGCCGTGTCCGCCGTGACGCCCTCGACGCCGAGCGCGGCCAGCGCCGCGCGGACGGCCGCCGCCTGGTCCCGGTGGGCGGTGCCGACGGCGACCCGGTCGGCCGTGAGCGGCGCGGGCTCGGACGAGCGCTCGCTTACCGTCTCGCCCCCGCGCTCCAGGAGCCGCCGCACCACGTCGGCGACCGCCGCGACCGCCTCCGGGTCGGTGCGGGGCGTGCGGCGGGCGGGCAGTTCGAGCAGCGCCCAACCGGCCTCCGCGGCGACGTCCAGCGCCCGGTCCGTCGCCGAGCCGTCGGCGTCGGCGGCGAAGGCGAGCCGCCGGTCGCCGGGCCCGGTGCCGCTGCGGAACGGGTTGTCCGGGTAGAACGCCCCCGACACCAGCGGCGCCGCCGAGGCCGGCAGTCGCCAGGAGACCGGCAGACGGTGCTGCGGCAACCCGGGATTGTGCGCGAGCAGCGTGGCGACCGCGCTCATCGAGGGGTCGTAGGACAGCCCGGCCCACTGCTCGGTGCCGACCTGGCTGAACGGGTCCAACTGGCCGGGGTCGCCGACGAACAGCGCGCGCTCGAACAGCCGCGCCACCGCCAACAGGCCGTCGGAGCGCATCTGGTACGCCTCGTCGACGATGGCGTACTCCCAGGGCTCGACGTCCTTGACGTGCGCCCACTTGGCGGCCGTCGAGACCACCACGTCCATGCCGAGCAGGTCCGCCGGCTTCGCGGACATCCGCACGGCGGGGTGGCGGGTCAGGTCGGGCGCGGCCGGGTCGTGGGCGCGCGCCTCGGTGCTGTGCAGCCGGCCGATCGGCAACGCCGGGTCGGCTGCCGCCAGCCGGTCCACGAGGTCGTCTACCTGGGCGTTCGTCTGGGCGACGACCATCAGCCGGCGTCCGGCGGCGGCCAGCTCGCGGGCCGCCCGCACCACCAGCGTCGACTTGCCGGCCCCCGGCGGGGAGTTGACGACAACGCCGCGCTCCGGGCCGTGGAGGGAGGTCAGGATGGCCTCGGTGGCGGCGTCGGCCGCCGCGCCGGGATCAGCCGCGCCGGGATCAGCTGCGCCGGGATCAGCTGCGCCGGGATGAGCTGCGGCGGGATCGGCGGTGGCGCGGTCGGGGGTGGTGG
>NZ_VJYK02000189.1 GCF_007097205.2 Streptomyces alkaliterrae | reverse complement strand
GATGGATGCTTCAATCAGGGCGCCGCCCGCGACGCTTGCCGTGAGGTAGGCGACGGTGGCCGGATTGAAATCGATGTCGACCCGGGGGAATGCGTAGCCGAGGACGATCACGGCGACCAGCAGGTCGGCTGCGGCGAGCGCGCCGAAGGCGGCGAGTGGGCCGCGGCCGTGGCCGTCCGGTCGGATGAGCCTGCCGGCCGCCGTCCGTGCCGCCGACAGCGCGCCGGCGACCGTGCCCGCCCCGCCGGTCGCCGGGTGCCGCACCGGACGCGGGGGGCCCGCCGCCGGGGTGGAGGCGGCGGGCGCCTGGCCCGTCGTGCCGGGCGGGCGGAAGGCCGCCGCCGCACGGGCGGCGGCCCTCAGCGCCGCCGCTTTTGACCTGCCGCGGATGCCCCGCCCGGTGATCGCCATGGGCGGCAGTCTGGCCAGCGGTAGACGAGACGTCAACAGGTCGTGCCCACCTCAGCCGTCCGGGGCCGGGGCGGGAAGCCGGACGGGAGAGGTGGGCACAGCGGGCGCGGACCGGCGGCACGGGGGCGGTCGCCGGTCCGCGCCCGGTTAGGGCGGGGCGTCGTCGTGGGCGCAGTGCGGCGCCCACGACCGCCCGCGCGGCTCAGGGCTTGGTGGGGATCACCGCGACCGGGCACTGCGCGTGGTGCAGCAAAGCGTGTGAGACCGCGCCGAGTTGCAGGCCGAAGCGCCGCTTGCGGCGGTGCGCGGCGACCACCACGATGTCCGCCTCGGCGCTCTGCTCCAGCAGCTCCCGGGCCGCCGGCGCCTCCACCGACGCGACCTCCGCCTTCACCTGGGGGAACCGGTCGCGCAGCCTGGCCACCGCTTCCTTGATGTGGGTGGCCTCGGCGGTGTTCTTGTGCACGTCGTCCGGGAAGGGCGAGAACTGCCAGGCGTGGACCACCCGCAGCTCGGCGTTGCGGCGGGCCGCCTCCTCGAAGGCGAACTCGAGCGCGTGGTCGTCCAGGACGGACTTCAGACCCAGCAGCACCCGGCCGTGACTCCGCTCCTCGTGCGGGCCGACGACCAGCAGCGGCCCCTCTGTGTGCGCGGCCGTCCGCAGGCTGACCGAGCCGACGAGCAGTCCGACGAAGCCGCCGTGGCCTCGGGTGCCCACCACGGTCAGCGCCGCCTCGCCGCTCCGGCTGATCAGCGCGTCCGCCGCACGCTCCCAGCTCAGCGCCGGCTCGACCGTCATGTCCGGGTACCGCTCGTGGACCCGCTTGATCACCTTGTCCAGGTGCTCCCGGACGACCTTCTCGCTCTCCGCGTTGCCCATGGAGGCCGGGGGCATCACCAGCTCCCAGGGCCATCCGGTGAGGATCTCCAGCCCGGTCTCGCGCAGGGCCGCCTCCTCCGCCGCCCGGTCCACCGCGCGCAGCGCGCAGTCGGAGTTGTCGAAGCCGACGACCACAGGCGGCGGGGTCGGAGCCTCGCCCCGTGCCTCCTGGCTCGATGCTCCGGCACGCGGGTCCTGCCATTGCTCGGTGTTCGCGCCGCCGGTGGGCGAGGGCTCGTGGCCGGAAACGTCACTCATCAGGACCTCCAAGGTCGGGCCGGTACTGCAAGCTTGCGCCGGACGCGCCCACGTCGCATGGGCCGAACGGCCCCCGGGAGAGGGCCCTCCCTCCCCCGTCCTGAGGGCCGGCGCGACGGCGCTCACCGCACGGGTGTCCCGAAAACAGCGGATTATTACCATTTCTTTACCCCCGGCTGTACTCGGCCCGGCGGGAGCGGCAAGGATGGCGGTCAGGCGACGCCCGGCTCGCGGGCCGTCCGGACGCCCCGGACAATGGGACCGATCTCGCCTGAATACGCACCCGCCGCCCTGGCGGCACGCACCACCCCGGTGGCAGGAGAGCAGATGGACCATGACCGACAGTCGGAGCGGCAGTCCGGTGCGAGCGACCCCGCGCGGCCGAACAGCGGCTCACACGGCCTCGCGCCCGAACTGCCCCGGCTCCCCCGGACGGGTGACGCCATCGACGAGATCGCCCGCCGCATCCAGGAGCTGGCCCACGCCAAGGACCGCCTCCAGGGCCTTCTCCGGGCGGTCATGGCGATCAGCGGCGAGCAGCTGGAACTGCCCGCCGTGCTGCGGCGCATCGTTACCACCGCGATGGAGCTGGTGCACGCCCGCTACGGCGCGCTGGGCGTGCTCACCGAGGACGGCACCCGGTTGGCGCAGTTCATCCCGGTGGGGCTGTCGGAGGAGGAGCGGGCCGCACTCGCCGGCGTCGAACTGCCGCACGGCCGCGGACTCCTCGGCCACCTCATCCACGAGCCGGGCCCCCTGCGGGTCGAGGTGATCCCCGAGCATCCGGCGTCCGTCGGCTTCCCGGCCGGCCACCCGCCGATGCGCAACCTGCTCGGCGTGGCGATCACCGTACGCGGCGAGGTCTACGGCGACCTGTACCTGTGCGACCGCGAGGACGGGCAGCCCTTCGACTCCCACGACGAGGACATCGTCGTCGCGCTCGCCGCGGCCGCCGGCGTGGCCATCGAGAACGCGCGGCTGTTCGACAACGTGCGCAACAGCGCCGAGCAGTTCCAGCGGCTGCTCCTGCCCAGCCTGCCGAACCTGCATCCCTACGAGGGCGCCGCCGTCTACCGGCCGGCGACCGCACCCGGCCAGCTCGGCGGCGACTGGTTCGACGCGATCATGCTGCCGGACGACGCGTGCGCCGCCGTCATCGGCGACGTCGTCGGCCACGACTTGCAGGCCGCGGCGGCCATGGCGCAGACCCGCAACATGCTGCGCGCCCTCCTGTACGACCGGCGCACGCCGCCCAGCGCGGTCCTCACCCAACTGGACCACACCCTGCACGCCATCACCGAGAACCCGGTGACCACCGCCTGTCTGGCCCGTATCGAGCCGAAGGACGGGGGTTGGTGGTTCAGCTGGAGCAGCGCCGGGCACGCACCGCCGCTGCTGGTGACGGCGGACGGCCGGACCGAGTACCTGGAAGCCGACCCCGGGCTCCCCCTCGGCGTGGACCTGGACATCCCGCGACCGGACCACCGCCGCGAACTGCCGCCCGACTCGACCGTGCTGCTGTTCACCGACGGCCTCGTGGAGGACGTCAAGCGGCCGATCGACGCGGGCCTGGCCGAACTCGCCGAGCTGGCCGGAGCCAACAGCCGGCTGCCGCTGGAGAAGCTGTGCCGCCTGCTCGCCGACCACCACCCGAGCGACGGGCACGACGACATCGCCCTGCTCGGGCTGCGGATGCCGGCCGCTCCCCGCTGACGGCGGCGGGCGGATCAGGGGCTGTCCGGGCCGTCGTCCTCGCTCCCACCGCCGCGGGCCCCCGCGTCGGCCGCCTCTGCCGCCAGGATGGCGTCGCGGTAGGCGCGGGAGGCCGCCCGCAGCGCGGACTCCGGGTCCGTGCCCGCCGCCTCCGCCTCCACGGCGAGCGCCAGCAGCTCGTAACCGACCTCCCCGGCCCGCCCGGCGCCCTCGATGCCCGCGCCGCCCGGCAGCTCCGGCAGCGGCACGACCAGCCCCTCCGTCCGCACCCGGCCGGCGAGCTTCGCCGCCAGGGCCAGCGCCGGCTGCCCCAGCGGCACCCCCTCGGTCACCGACGTGCGGCGCTTCTCCGCCGCCTTCGTCCGCAGCCAGTGCGCCTTCACGTCCTCCGGCGACTCGGCCGTCTCCGCGCCGAAGACGTGCGGATGCCGGTGGATCAGCTTCTCCACGATGGTGGCGGCGACGTCGTCGATGCCGAACGGCTCCTCCTCGTGCTCGGCGGCGATGGCCGCGTGGAACACCACCTGCAGGAGGACGTCCCCCAACTCCTCCCGCAGCTCCCGACGGTCGCCCTCCTCGATCGCCTCGACCAGCTCGTAGGCCTCCTCGATGCCGTACTTGACCAGGTCGCGGTGGGTGCGGACGCTGCTCCACGGGCACTGCGCCCGGATCTGGGCCATCACCTGCACGAGGTCGAGCAGCCGGGCGCCGGGCAGGTCGTAGGAGCCGGGCAGCAGCTCCAGGTCGGGCATCCGCTCCCGCCCGGAACCGGCGAGCCGCGCGAGGCCGTCGGTGAGCGCCGGCTCACCGGCCGCGTCGGCCAGCACCACGACCGTGCGCCCGCCGGCGCAGAGGTCGAGCAGCTCCCGGGCCGCGGGCAGCGGGCCCGTCCGCACGGTGACACCGGCCTCGGCCAGGTACGGCAGTTGTGGATGCCCGGCGTCGGCGCAGCGCACCTCGTCGGCGGCGCGCAGCGTCTCCCACGCCGGCCAGGACAGCAGCCCGGGCGCCACCCGGTGGCTGGTGGTGAGCAGGACGATGCGTCCGGAGTCCGCGGCGGGCGCGTCGGGGGCGGCGGCTGAGGTCATGCCCCGAATGTAACCGCCGCCGCCGACAGCCCGGCGGCCGCCCGCCGGGCGCCGGTCCGGCGGGCGGCCGCCGGGTAAGCGGGTCAGCGGTCGTGACCTCAGCGGGTCAGTGGTCGTGACCGTCGTGGTCGTCGTCGTGGCCGCCGGGGGCGCCGTCGTCCGGGGTGCCCGCGCCCGGGGAGGTCTTCAGCCAGTCGCGGTCGGCGACGACCAGCCGCCAGTGCTCGTCGTCCCACTCGCCGAAGCGCGGGTTGACCTCGATGGCCATCGCCTTCGACGTCTCGGTCAGCTTCGGCACGACGACCTCACCGGCCTCGGGCGTGCCCGGTTGGGCGCCGAGCGCTTCGGCGATCTTGTCGAGCAGCAGCCCGGTGCGGTAACGCTCGTCGATCTGGTCCGGGGCGATGGCGTTGCGCTTGAGCATGATGTCGCGGAGCTGGGCGGCGCCGCCCACCGCCTTCTCGTCGGCGGCCCGGCGCTCCTGCACCTCGCGGCGGCTCACGCTCACGTCGAGGTCCTTCGCGGCCCGCTCCACGACCCGCTGGTTGATCATCTGATTGAGGCTGAACTCCGCGAGCGGCCCGGTGCTGCGGATCAGTTCCTCGCTCTGCGCGTCGGCCCGCTGCGCCGCGCGCACCGACTCCGCGCGGGCCTGCACCTGCGACACGGTGATCCGCTCGCCGTCCACCACGGCCGCCGAACCCGCCCTCGGCTCGCCGCCGCACGCCGTCAGCAGCGGGGCGGCCATCGCCAGCGCAGCGACGGCGGCGACGGAGTACGCGGACCTACGGCGTTGCATGGGGCCTCCCGACGGCGGCGACGGTCCTGCGGCGGTGCAGCGACCTGGCGGACCGATCTTAGGCAGTCCGTCCCTCGCCCCTCCAGTCTTTGCCCAAAGCATTCCGGCCGGTTCTGCGCCATCCGGGTGTCCGGCCCGACGCCGCCGACGCCGGGCCGCGCGCCCGGAGTTCATCGGGCGGCCGCCTGGCGGACGTGGCCCGTTACCGGGCGGCCGGTAGGAGTTCACCGGTACGACGCGTCTTGACACGCCGCCCCCGAACCCCCGATCGGACCATGCCTTCCAATCCCGCCTCCGCCTCAGCCACGGCCGACGGACGACCGACCGCGCCCGGCGTCGCCGCCCAGCCGCTGCCCGCCCCGGCCGCCGAGCACCCCACGACCGGCACGGTCGCCACGCCCCGCGCCGAGGATGCGGCCAGACGGGAGCACCGCGCGGACGTCGACCTGATGCGGCTCGTCTGCTCCTGCGCGGTGATGCTCGGCCACGTCGGCGCGACGTTCGTGCACGCGGTCGACCGGCAGGAGGCGAACGGCTCCGGCGCCTACTGGGTGGGGCACCTCGCGGACTCCGCGAACGAGTTCGCCGTGCCGATGTACTTCGCGCTGGCCGGCTGGGCGGTGCTCGTCGGCGCCCCGCCGAAGGACGGCCCCACCGCGTGGCGGCGCGTCACCCGCAACGGGCTGCCGCTGCTGGTGTGGACGGTGCTGTACCTGGCGTGGGCATGGCTGCGCGGCCGCAACGAGGAGCCGATGACCGACCTCGCGGTGGCCTCCGCCTTCGGGTCGGTGCGACCGGCCTACCACCTGTGGTTCATGTACACCTACCTGCCGCTCATCGCCGTACTGGCGTTCGCGCTGCTGGTGTGGGCGGGGAGACGGCCGTGGGGGCTCGGCGCCGCGCTGCTGGCGGTGGCGGTGGCGCCCTCGGTGGTGGGGACCGTCGGCGAGCTGACGGGTTGGGAGACACCGCCGGTCAAGTGGGGTTTCGGCACCTACTCGCTGGTGTACGCGGTGGTGGGCGCGCTGCTGTTCGCGTTGCCGCGCGGGGTACCGGCCCGGTACCGGTGGCTGCTGGTGCCCGGCTTCCTGGCGACCTGGGCCGCCTGCCTCTGGTACAACACGCAGGTCCACTACGTCATCGCCAACGCGCATCTGTTCGTGGCGTTGATGACGGGCTGCGTGCTGCTGTTCGTCTGCCGGATCCGGGTGCCGGAACGCTGGCGGCCCCGGCTGGCGAAGCTGGCGGGCGCCGCGCTGGGCGCGTACATGGTGCACGTGCTGGTGGTGGAGGAACTGGTCCGGCCGCTGGTCCGACCGGACCTCGGGGCGGGCGCCGCCGGGCTGCTGCTCGTCGGCTCGCTCGCCGCGACCGTGGTGCTGTCCTACGCCGCGAGCCTGCTGTGGGGACGCCTGCGGCTGCGGCGCTGGCTGGGCTGACCCACAACCCGGCCTCGACCCGCGAGTGACCCCAACACGTGTGCTTTCAGGCGCAGTCGGCCGCCCGGAGAGCCGGCCCCGGGGCGTGTTCAGTTGCGCATCGCCCAGCGTTCACCTCGGTGACGGTCCGACGCCACCGGACGCCTCGCCGTAGGCCCTAGCGTGCGGGGACGGGCGGGCGACCGCCCCGCGGGCTCACCCTCACTCCACCCCTTGGAAAGCCTCATGTCACCCAAACTCTCCGTTGTGGTCCCGTTCTACAACGTGCGTCCGTACGCCGCGGACACCCTGCGGAGCCTGGCCGCCAACGCGGACCCGTCGATCGAGTTCCTGCTCGTCGACGACTGCTCGACGGACGGCACGTCGGACGTACTGGAACGCGCCCAGCGGGAGTTGCCGAACAGCAGACTGCTCAGACACACGAGCAACCAGGGCATCTCGCAGGCCCGCAACACCGGCATCGACGCGGCGGAGGGCGCCCACGTCACCTTCCTCGACGGCGACGACTGGTACGCCCGCGACTACCTGCCGGAGCTGGTGCGCGTCGTCGAACGGCTGCGCTGCGACTTCGTGCGGGTGGACCACGTGCAGGTCAACGGCGTGGAGCGGACCGTGCGGCGGGCGCCGGTGCCGCTGCGGGACACCGTGCTGCGGCCCCGGGACCTGATCGCACCCGCCCATCTGTCGACGCTCGTCGACTACCCCAACGCCTGGTCGGTGGTGTGCCGGCGCGAGCTGTTCGACGACGGCCGCACCCGCTTCGACACCGCGCTGCGGACCTGTGAGGACCGCACCTGGACCTGGCTGCTGCACCTGGCCACCGAGAGCTGCGCGGCCGTCGGCCTCACCGGGGTGTTCTACCGGCGCGGGGTCACCGACTCGCTGACGCAGATCCGCAGTGAGCGGCAGCTGGACTTCCTGCCCGCGCACGACCGGGTGCTGACCGCCCTCCAGGACGACCCGGAACGTGACCGTTTCCTGCCGAAACTCGTGCGGACCTACTGCGCGATGATCGCCTACCACATGCAGACCGTGCGCGAGTACAGCCCGGCCGACGGCAAGCGGCTGCGCCGCATGTGCGCCTCGGCGCTGCACCGCATGCCGCGGGACGTGCTCGACCAGACCCTCGACACGATGGACGACGAACGCAGCAGGACGCTCCGGCGCCTGCGGGCCCGGAAGGCTGCCTGACCTTGCCCACGACGACACAGATCTTCCAGGTCTCCACGCTCTTCGGCGCGGCCACCCTGGCCGCCGCGCTGGACGCCGGCCGGTTCGGCCCCCGCGAGGAGGCCCGCCGGGTGCTGCTCGTCTGCAACAACGCGGCCGTACCCGAGACCACCGAACCGCTCACCACCATGGACGGCTTCGACGGACTGCGCGCCCGCTTCGACGAGACGATCGACTGGAACGAGACCATCCACCCCTACCACCCCAAGGGTTGGGCGCCGTCCGAGCGGGACGCGCCGGTGTGGGAGCGGCTGCTGCGCACCGCGTGGCGGATCGGGGACGGGCCCGTCGAGCTGGTCGTGGAGTCCATCCAGGGCAGTCCGGCCCGGGCGCTCGCCACCCTCTTCGGCACCAGCCCGGTGCACGTCTACGCGGACGGGCTGATGTGCTACGGCCCCACCCGCACCCGGCTGCCGGTCTCCTTCCAGCACCGGGTGCGGCGGGTGCTGCGCCTCGATCTCGTACCGGGGCTGGAACCGCTGCTGCTGTCGGAGAACGCGGAGAACGGCGTCCGGCAGGAGACCGTGCCCACCGAGGCGTTCCGGGACGTCCTCACGGAGGTCGCGGAGGCGACCGTGCCGGACGCCGGTCTGCTTCGCGCCGACGACGAGCCGCCGACCGCCGTCCTGCTCGGCCAGTACCTCGCGGCGCTGGACATCCTCAGCGCCGACGAGGAGGAGGACCTGTACCTGCGGATGCTGCGCGGTGCGATCGACGCCGGCCACCGCGTCGTCGCGTTCAAACCGCACCCCACCGCGCCGCGCCGGTACTCCGAGTCGTTGGAGAAGGCCGCCGCCGAGGCCGGTGTGACGCTGCACGTGCTCACCGCCCGGGTGCTCGCCGAGACGCTGTACGAGCGGTGGCGGCCCAAGCTGGTGGTGGGGTGCTTCTCCACGGCGATGCTCACCGCCGCGACCTGCTACGGGGTGCCCGTCGCCCGGGTCGGCACCGAGCTGCTGCTGGAGCGGCTGACGCCGTACGAGAACAGCAACCGGATGCCGGTCGTGCTCGTCGACCACCTGGTGCCCGACCTCGCGGACCGGCCGTCGGGCGTGCTGCCCGAGCCCGACCCGGCGGAGCTGACCGCACTGGTGCACGCCGTGGGCTACTGCATGCAGGCGAAAACGTATCCGGCGCTGCGCGCCCGGGCCGCCGACTGGTTGGCGGCCCATCCGGTGGAGCGGCGCCGCTACGTGCGCCAGCGGCGGCTCACCGCGCTCGGACTGCCCGGCGGCCTGGCCCCCGGCCGGGTGGCCGTGCTGCGCCGCAACCCGGTGGCCCGCCGCGTCGCCCGCGCCCTGCGCTCGGGCGGCCGCTGAGGTTCAGTACGCGCCGAGGCGCTGCATGCACAGGGCCTCGTCCTGGCGGAGTTGCTGGACAGCCGGGTCGTAAGGGCCGAGTTCGGCGGTGAGTTCCTGGATCAGCCGGGCGATCTCGGGCAGGGCGCGGGCGTACTGGCCGGTGTCCACAAGCGTCGCCGCGTACTGCTTGCGCAGGGTGCGGACGATCGGCGAGCCCTCGCCGTGCGCGGCGACGGCAGCCGGCAGCGCCCGCCCCAGCAGCTCGGCGACCTGGGTGTAGTGGCCCGCCGACAGCAGCGCGCGGACCTGGGTGAGGGTGCGCGAGAGGTCCTCGGCCGGGGTCATCGCGGGCGGCGGCCCGAAGCCGGGCATGGAACCGGACGTGGAACCGTGCGCGGAGGAGCCCGTCGGGCCGCGCGGCGGCGACGTGGGGCGCGTCGGCCTCACCGGGCGGTCCGGCCACGGGGCGAGCGGGGTGCGGAACGGCCGGCCCGGGTCCATCGGCAGGCCTGGGGAAGGGGGGCCGGGGCGGGGCAGATAGGGCGCGAGCGCGGCGTGCACCTCGTGCGCGTCGGCGGGTCTGGCGGCGGGGTCGCGGTCCAGCAGGCGGCCGACGAGCGTGGCAAGCGCCGGAGGCGCGTCGGGTCTCAGCCGGCCGATCGGCACCGGGGGTTCGTGCAGCTTCTTGTAGAGCAGGCCGGTCGCTTCCGGCGCCTCGAACGGCGCCCGGCCGGTGAGGAGTTCGTACAGCAGCACGCCCAGCGCGTACAGGTCGGCGGCGGGCCCTACCGGGATGTCGCCCATCGCCTGCTCGGGCGCCATGTAGACCGGGGTGCCGACCATCGCGCCGGTGCGGGTCAGCCGGGTGCCGTCGCCGACGTCGGTGACGGCGGCGATGCCGAGGTCGAGTATGACGACGCGGCCGTCGGGGCGGATGCGGATGTTGCCCGGCTTGAGGTCGCGGTGCACGATCCGCACGGCGTGCACCTCGGCGAGCGCCGAGCACAGCTGGGCGGCGACCGCGACCGCCCAGTCCACCGGGTAGGGAGCGTGTTCGGCGAGGTGGTCGCTGAGGTCGCCGCCCTCCACCCGCTGCATCACCAGGTACAGCTCCTCGCCGTCCTCGCCGGCGTCGAAGACGGTGACCAGCCCGGGGTGGTCCAGCTGCGCGGTGACCCGGCACTCGCGTTGGAAGCGGTCCCGCAGCTCCTGGAGGTCGGCCTGGCTGCCGAGGCCGGAGAGGGACGCGACCCGGCCGGAGTGCATCAGCTTCACCGCCACCGGGCGGCCGCCGAGGCTGAGGTCGTGGCCGCCCCACACCTGCCCCATGGCGCCCTTGCCCAGCGGCTCGGTCAGCTCGTAACGCCCGGCCACCCGACGCCCGTTCACCGATCGCCGTCCCGCTTGCGCAGGAGTTCGTCGAGCTGGTCGAGTTCGTCGGCGACCTGCCGCATCCGGGCGGAGCCGCCGGCCGGCGCGGGCGGTCCCGGCGCCGGGTGCGGGGCCGGAGCGTGATGCGTCGTCGGCGCGGGGTTCGGGGCCGGAGTGGAGTGCGGGGCC
>NZ_VJYK02000188.1 GCF_007097205.2 Streptomyces alkaliterrae | reverse complement strand
GGAGGTCCGCTCCCCACTCGCCGCGTCCGCGACGGGCGAGCCTCAGCAGGTGCGGAGCCAGCAGGGCAAGGCGGTCCGGTGGCAGCGTCGACAGCGCGGCCTCCATCA
This sequence comes from Streptomyces alkaliterrae, assembly GCF_007097205.2. Lineage (GTDB taxonomy): Bacteria > Actinomycetota > Actinomycetes > Streptomycetales > Streptomycetaceae > Streptomyces > Streptomyces alkaliterrae. The sequence goes on along the minus strand of NZ_VJYK02000188.1, from coordinate 10,717 downwards.
GTCGCCGGGCCCGGCCCCGAGGAGCTGATGCGCCAGCCGGTGGCCGACGGCGGCAGGGACAGTTCCGTGCCGCCCAGCCGGGCGCGGTAGCTGAGCCGGTAGACGCCGGCGTCCGGGTCCCACCGGTCCTCGAGCACCGTGCCGGCGACGGCGGGGGAGTACGGGGTGGCGGTGCGTTCCTTGTTCGTGCGGAAGCGGCCTTCGGAGTCGACGGCGCAGTAGCCGCCGCCGTAGCACCACACGTAGCCGGCCCAGCCGGAGCTGTAGCGGTTCAGCGACAGCAAGGCGTCGCGGTAGAAGCGGCCCATGTGGGGCAGCGCGTTGTTGAGCGGACCCCACTCGCCGACCACGACGGGCAGCCCGTGCCGGGTCGGGTAGTCGGTGACGGCGGCCTCGTAGGCCTCGATCCAGCCGGCGTCCGGGTCGTAGTCCGCGCCGGACTCCATGGCGGTGTTGTAGAAGTGCGGCGAGTAGACGACCTTCGGGTCGTGTATCCGGCCGAGCCCCGTCGGCACGCCCTCGCCGACGATCGGCGTCGGCTCCACGAACAGCCAGCTGTCGGTGTCGACGCTGCGGATCGCGGCGGCGAGCCGGTTGTACATGGGGGTGAGCTGGTCGCGTTCGATGCGGCGGGCGGCGCTTGCCAGGTCCTCCCCGGGGCGCAGCTCGCCCATCGGCTCGTTGATCAGGTCGTAGCCCAGGACGGCGGGGTGGTCTCCCAGCCGCTCGGCGAGCACCCGCCACATGTCCGCCTGCGCGCGCTGGAGGTCGGGGTCCTCGTACAGATGGGTGAAGGCGCGCTGGACGGCCGGTTCGAAGTACTCGGAGAACCAGTCGTCAGGGCGCGGGGTGAACGGCAGGTCGTCCGTCCGGGTGGCCCAGGCGGGGATGCCCCGGTGGCCGAACGCGGGCCCGAACACGTCCTGGTGGGCGTCGACGACCACCCTGATGCCGTACGCGTCGGCCCAGTCCAGCACCTGTTCGATCCGGCGGAGGTAGCGCTCGCTGTACCGGCCGGGCTCCGGCTCCAGGTCGTCCCAGAACACCAGCAGCCGGGCGAAGTTGAAGCCCTGGTCGTGCATGTCCCGGAAATGGCGTTCGGTGATCGCGGTGAGTGCCGCCTCGCCGCGGTTCGTCTTGTCCTCGACGTTCCAGCCGCGCAGGGTCAGTACGCGTCCGCGCTCGTCGGTCAGCCGGGGCGGCGCGGCCTTGCCCGCGGCGCGCGCGGGCGTGGGCGCGCCGACGGTGGTGAGCAGCAGGCAGCACACGAGGGCGGCGAGCAGACGGTAGGTGCGGACCACGGCGACCTCCGGCCATGTTGTCGTTCGTCCCGTGAGCCAACCGGTGACCGGGGGTGGCGACAAGGCAAGGACTCGGCCATGTTCGGGCCGCTCTTGTTGCCGGGGTGCCGCAGGCGAGCGGTCCGCCGCGTCCGCCGGAGGGGGTGCTCAGCGGCCTGGCCAGTGCCAGGCAGGTTCGTCGAGCAGGCCCTGGCCGCGTACGGCGGTCCGTCCGTCCTCCCGGACGAGTTCGATCGTCCGGCCGCCGCGGGAGGCGAGTGCGGCGGCCAGCGGGGCCGCGTGGGTGACCACGATCGTCTGGGTGCGTGCGGCCGCGGCCCGGACGAGGTCGGCGAGGGGCGCGAGCAGCTCGGGGTGGAGGCTGGTCTCCGGTTCGTTGAGCACCAGCAGGGCGGGCGGCCGCGGGGAGAGCAGCGCGGCGGCCCACAGCAGGTAGCGCAGCGTGCCGTCGGACAGCTCCGCCGCGCGCAGCGGGCGCAGCACGCCGGGTTGCCGCAACGCGACCTCGAAGTGGCCGCCGTGCTCGGTGACCGTCAGGCTGCTGCCGGGGAACGCGGCGGCCACGGCGTCGTCCAGGCTCTCCGGGTCGCCGATCTCCCGGATCGTCTGGATCGCGGCGGCCAGATCGGCCCCGTCGGGCGCCAGGACGGGCGTCCGGGTGCCGACGCGCGGCGCGCGGGCCGGAGCGGCGGCGTCGGTGCGGATCTGGTCGTAGAGGCGCCAGGACCTGATGGTCTCGCGCAGCCGCAGCAGTTCCGGCGCCCGGTGCGGGTCGGCCAGCTCGGCCAGCATGCTGTCGTACGGGCGGAGCACCCCGGCGGCGGTGGTCCAGCCCCCGCCGCCCGGACCGCCGTCGGCCGGATCGGCGGCGCGCAGCCGTACGGCCGGGCCGTGCCGCTCGGAGAGCAGTGCCGCGGGCCGCAGGACGGGGCCGCTCCACACGGCCTCCCGCTTGATCTCCGGGTCGAGGGCGAACATCGAGCGTGGGTCGCTCTGCGGGTGGCCGAAATCGACCGCGTAACCGAACTCGTCCCCGGCGAAGCCGAGCCGCAGCGACGTCGCGTCCTCCCGCGGCGCGAAGCCGGAGCCGCCGCCCGCCTCGCCGGCCCACAGCGCGGACCGCAGCCCGCCTTCCCGGGCGAGGGCCGCGACGGCGCCGTTCCGCGCGGAGTCCGACAGCAGCCGCAGCGCCCGGTAGAGGGCCGACTTGCCGACGCCGTTGCCGCCGGTGACGACGTTCAACCGGTCGAGGGGGACGACGAGCCGCCGCAGGGAGCGGTAGTTCTCCACCGCCAACGTCGTGATCACAGCCGCGCGCCCTTCTGGTCGGCCCGGCCGGGCCAGGTTCGTTCGAGGTTCCGGGAGGAGGACGAGCGGCGGGCGGCCGGGGTTGAGCGGGGGCGTCCGCCGGTGGCCGAGAACGCGTGCGCCCCCTCGCCGGCGGGGCGAGGGGGCGGTGGGTGTCGACGTGTCGGCGTGGCCGTGCGGCCGCCGGGGCTACTTGCCGTTCTCGGCCTGGAACATCCAGTGGTGCTTCTCCAGCTCGCCGGTCATCCCGATGAAGATGTCCTCGGTCACGGGGTCCACCTTGCCGGTGGCGGTCATCCGCTCGCGCATCCGCGCGACCACCGTACTGAGCGCGTTCACCATCGTGGCGACCGCGTCGCGGTCCTGCTGCCAGCCCTCCGGCACCCCGCTGATGCCGGTGTCGGCGGCGACGGTCGTCGAGCGGCCGTCGGGGGCGACACCGAGCGCGGAGGACCGCTCGGCGACTGTGTCGCTGTACTGGCGGGCGGTGTCGACGACCTCGTCGAGCTGGAGGTGGATGGAGCGGAAGCGGGGGCCGACGACGGTCCAGTGGATCTGCTTGGCCACGAGCGAGAGGTCGACGAGGTCGACCAGGGCGCCCTGGAGGGCCTCGCCCACCACCTTGAGATCGTCGTCGGGAAGGGTGCTCTTTACGGCGTACATCCGTTGACCACTCACTTTCGCTGGCGGTGTGCGTCTGTTGATATATGGGCGTTATGGGCGGTATCTGCCACATCACGCGCTGTGTGGTGATAGCGGCGCTTGTGTTCCTCTCCTAGCCGCCCACGGCGGTCGCCAAACACCCGGCGTCGGCCGGTCGGGTCACGCGGCGGTGGTCAGCAGGGGGCGGGAGCCGAACAGGCCGACGAGCTTGTCGTACTCCTCGAGGCAGCGGCCGGTGCCGAGGGCCACGCAGGTCAGCGGGTCGTCGGCGACGACAACCGGCATTCCGGTCTCGCGGGAGATGCGTTCGTCCAGTCCGTACAGCAGGGCGCCGCCGCCGGTGAGGACGATGCCGCGCTCCATGATGTCCCCGTACAGCTCGGGCGGGCAGTCGTCGAAGGCGGAGGCGACGGCGTCGACCATCGAGCGGACGGCCGGCTCGATGACCTCCAGGAGCTCGTCGGTGGCGAGGTCGACGTACTTGGGGAGGGTGCTGGTCTTGTCCCGGCCGCGCACCTGGATGCCGGTGCCCTGGCCGAGCGCCATCTTGATCCGCTCGGCGGTGCGCTCGCCGATGGTGATGGAGTGCTCGCGGTGGATGTACGAGGCGATGGTGGCGTCGATGGTGTCGCCGGCGACCCGGGAGGAGCAGGAGGTCACGGTCCCGCCGAGGGAGATCACGGCCACCTCCGTGGAGCCGCCGCCGATGTCCACGACCATCGAGCCCTGCGGTTCGTACACCGGGAGTCCGGCGCCGATCGCGGCGGCCATCGGCTCCTCCACCAGGTGGACCGAGCGGGCGCCGGCGCGGGCGGCGGTCTGCAGGACGGCCTGCCGCTCCACCTCGGTGATGCCGCTGGGGACGCAGATGATGACGCGGGGCGCCCTGGTGCGGGCCGGTCGGGCCTTGCGGATGAAGCGGCGCAACATCGCCTCGGCCGCGTCGAGATCGCTGATGACGCCGCCGGCCAGGGGTCTGGTCGCGACGATCGAACCGGGGGTTCTGCCCATCGACTGCTGGGCCTCGGAGCCCACGGCGCGTACCTGGCCGGTGCGCGAGTCCACCGCGACGACGGAGGGTTCGTTCAGGACGACGCCCTTTCCGCGGGCGTACACCAGGGTGTTGGCGGTCCCGAGGTCTATCCCGATGTCCCGGGAGCCGAACGACGTGCGCTTTCCCATGTCTGACCCCGTCAATCCGTGGGTTTTTGTGCGGAATGTCTGTTCCGCTCGAGCAGCATACCGACGCGGCCGAACGCGCGCCGCCCGGCCAGCAGCATGCCAGCCGGTCGAACGGAGCCGGTCGGCGTCCCCCCTTGTATCGCCTGTACCGCCTGTATCGCCTGTATCGCGTGCGTCGGCGCGCGTTCGAAGGGCGGGGGCGCGGTGTCCTGCCGGAACGCGCGTGCGGGATCATGGCCGGATGGCTACGCATCTCATCACAGGCGCGGGTTCGGGCATCGGAGAGGCCGTCACCCGAATGCTGCTCGCACGCGGCGACGACGTCTGGCTGCTCGCCCGGGACGCCGGTCGGGCCAGGCAGCTCGCCGAGCACTTCGCCGGGACCGGCGGCGAGGTCCACACCCTTGTCGGCGACCTGGCCGAACCGGCGCGGCTCTCCTGGGCGTTCGGACACCAGAGCCTGCCGGGCGAGCTGGACTCGCTGCTGCACGTCGCCGGAGTGGTCGAGCTGGGCCGGGTCGAGGAGCTGACCCCCAAGGTCTGGGACGCCACGCTCGCGGTGAACCTGGTCGCCCCGGCCGAACTGACCCGGCTGCTGCTGCCGCAGTTGCGACTGGCCCGCGGCCACGTCGTCTTCGTCAACTCCGGAGCCGGTCTGCGGACGAACGGCGACTGGGGCGCCTACGCGGCCAGCAAGCACGGACTCAAGGCGCTCGCCGACGCCTTGCGCGCGGAGGAGGCGGCGGCCGGCGTCCGCGTCACCAGCGTCTACCCCGGCCGGACGGCCACCCCGATGCAGGCCAAGGTGCACCAGCAGGAGGGCCGCGAGTACGACCCGGCCCGGTGGATGACGGCGGAGTCGGTGGCCACCACCGTACTGACGGCGCTCGACCTGCCGCGCGGCGCGGAGATCGTCGATCTGAGCGTTCGTCCGACCGGGTGAGACGGCGGGACGCGGCCGGTCTTCCGTAGGCTTCCGCCGTGAGCGAGACGTCGAAGTTCAGTTGGGGGCCGGCCGCGGCCACCGGGGTGGGTTCCATGCCCGGGGGAGACGCGCGGGAGGCGGCCCGTACCGTCATGGGCACCCTGGAGGCCCTGCCGCACCTGCCCGAGCTGCCCGCGCGCGGGCCCGGCGCGGACATGATCGGCCGCACGGTCGGCATGCTGGTCGAGCTGTACGCGCGGGTGGAGCCGAGCGGCTGGCGGATCGGCGACCGCCCGGGGAGGGACACCGCGCGCGCCCGCTCCTGGCTGGGCGAGGACCTGGACGCGCTGGAGGAGTTCGCGCAGGGCTACGCCGGCCCGCTGAAGGTGTCGGCGGTCGGCCCGTGGACGCTGGCCGCGTCGCTGGAACGGCGCAACGGCGAGGCGATGCTGGGCGACCCGGGCGCCTGCCGTGATCTGCTCGCCTCGCTGGGCGAGGGGCTGCGGTCGCATCTGGCCGAGCTGCGCCGCAGGCTGCCGGGCGCCGAACCGGTTCTCCAGCTGGACGAGCCGTCGCTGACGGCCGTGCTGCTCGGGCGGGTGCCGACGGCCAGCGGCTACCGCACCCACCGGGCGGTGGACCGGGCGGTGGTGGAGGGCGCGCTGCGGGAACTGGTGTCGGCGGCCCGTGACGCGGGGGTGCCGGTCGTCGTGCACTCCTGCGCGCCAGACGTGCCGTTCTCGCTGCTGCGCAGGGCCGGCGCCACGGGGATCTCGTTCGATTTCTCGCTGATCACCGAGCGTGACTTCGACGCGTTGGGCGAGGCGGTGGAGGGCGGCACCGCGCTGTTCGCGGGCGTGGTGCCCACCGTGCCCGCGGCGGTCTTGTCGACACAGCCGGCCTCGGCGGGATTGTCAGACCCTGCCGGTAGCGTCATGGGTGTCAGATCGCTCTGGCGCAGGTTGGGGCTTTCCCCCGGGAGTCTGGCGGCCTCGGTGGTGGTCACACCGGCGTGCGGTCTCGCGGGCGCGAGCCCGGAGTACGCCCGCCGGGCCCTCGAGCACTGCGTCGCGGCGGCGAGATCCCTCGCTGACGACCCTGAGTGACGGGTGCCCCCGGGTGGCGGGGCGCCCAACCGAGTAACGGGAGGAAACGACGGTGGCCGTCGAACAGCACTCATCCGTGCCGGCCGAGGCGCGTGAGCGGCACGCGCTGCTGGCCGAGCAGATCGAGGAGCACCGCTTCCGCTACTACGTCAAGGACGCGCCCGTCGTCAGCGACGCCGAGTTCGACCGGCTGATGCGGGAGCTGGAGGAGCTGGAGGAGCGGCACACCGAGCTGCGCACGCCGCAGTCGCCGACGCAGCGCGTCGCCGCCCGCTACGAGACGGAGTTCACCGCCGTCGAGCACCGGCAGCGCATGCTCTCGCTGGACAACGCCTTCGACGCCGCCGAGTTGGACGGCTGGGCCGACCGGCTCACCCGCGAGCTGGAGGGCCTGTCGTACCACCTGCTGTGCGAGCACAAGATCGACGGCCTCGCGGTCAACCTCACCTACGAACGCGGCCGCCTGGTGCGCGCCGCCACCCGGGGGGACGGCCGCACCGGCGAGGACATCACGCCCAACGTGCGCACGCTGGGCGAGGTGCCGCAGCGGCTGACCGGCGACCGGGTGCCGGAGCTGGTGGAGATCCGCGGCGAGGTGTACTTCCCGATGGAGAGCTTCGCTGAGCTGAACGCCCGGCTGGTCGCCGAAGGCAAGCCGCCGTTCGCCAACCCGAGGAACGCCGCTGCCGGTTCGCTGCGGCAGAAGGACCCGAGGGTGACCGCCGAACGTCCGCTGCACCTGCTGGTGCACGGGATCGGCGCGCTGGAGGGCATGAGCCTGGAGCGGCTGTCGCAGGCCTACGAGCTGCTGGCCTCCTGGGGGCTTCCGGTGCCCGAGCACAACCGGGTGGTCGACGACCTGGCCGGGGTGCGGGAGTTCATCGCGGACGCCGAGACCCGCCGCAGGCAGCTCGGCTACGAGATCGACGGCGCGGTGATCAAGCTGGACGAGATCCCGCTCCAGGGCCGCCTCGGCTCCACCTCCCGGGCGCCGCGCTGGGCCATCGCCTGGAAGTTCGCGCCGGAGGAGGTGAACACCAAGCTGGTGGACATCCGCGTCGGCGTGGGGCGGACGGGCCGGGTGACGCCGTACGCGGTGGTCGAGCCGGTGACGGTCGCCGGTTCCGAGGTGGAGTTCGCCACGCTGCACAACCAGGACGTCGTCAAGGCCAAGGGCGTGCTCATCGGGGACACGGTCGTGCTGCGCAAGGCGGGGGACGTCATCCCGGAGATCCTCGGCCCGGTGGTCGACCTGCGGGACGGCGGCGAGCGGGAGTTCGTGATGCCCTCGCACTGCCCGGACTGCGGCAGCGAGCTGAGTCCGGCCAAGGAGGGCGACATCGACGTCCGCTGCCCGAACGCCCGGTCGTGCCCGGCGCAGTTGCGGGAGCGGCTGTTCTACCTGGCCGGCCGCAAGGCGCTGGACATCGAGCACTTCGGCTACGTCGTCGCCACCGCGCTCACCCAGCCGCTGGAGCCGGACACGCCGCCGCTGCGCGACGAGGGCGGGCTGTTCGACCTCACGGTCGAGGAGCTGCTGCCGATCAAGACGCACGTACTCGACCAGGACAGCGGGCTGCCGAAGACGGACCCGAAGACCGGTGAGCCGAAGGTCGTCACGCTGTTCGCCAACCAGGCCGGCGAGCCGCGCAAGAACACCCTGGCCATGCTGCGGAACATCGAGGAGGCCAAGAGCCGTCCGCTGGCCCGGGTCCTGACCGGCCTGTCCATCCGGCACGTGGGCCCGGTCGCGGCCGAGGCGCTGGCCAGGGAGTTCCGCTCACTGGAGCGGATCTTCGCGGCGGACGAGAAGGAGCTGGCGGCCACCCCGGGCGTCGGCGACATCATCGCGGCCTCACTCAAGGACTGGTACGCCGAGGAGTGGCACCGCGAGATCGTCGAGCGCTGGCGGGCCGCCGGGGTGCGTATGGAGGAGGAGGGCGGCGAGGACTCCGGCCCCCGGCCGCTGGACGGCTTCACCGTGGTGGTCACGGGCACACTCGAGTCATACACACGGGACGCCGCCAAGGAGGCGCTTCAGCAACTCGGCGCGAAAGTGACCGGTTCGGTTTCGAAGAAGACCGATTTTGTCGTTGCGGGCGCCAGTCCTGGTTCCAAGTACGACAAGGCGGTGCAGTTGAAGGTACCGATCCTCGACGATGACGGGCTCACCGTGCTGCTGGAGCGCGGCCCGGACGCGGCACGGGAATCGGCGGTGAATCCGGCCGAGTGACGGCCGGGCCGGTAACGTTCGGCTGAACGCCGCCACGGCGGGGCCGACCGCGCCCGCCGGGCAGGCCCCGCCCCGAGCGGGCGCCAGGGCCGCGGGGTGACGGGGGCTCACCCCGCGGGGGCGTGGCGGAGGTTGGGATTCGGGCAACCCGAGGCGAATGCTGCCCATGCGGCCCTTCTCCGCCTAGGGTTGAACAGTGCGCCTGCCGTGGCGTGGGCACCGACGGCCGGGAGAGGGACGCGCATGCAGCAGACATCCGAGGAGCGCGGCCCGCGGGGCGGCACCCGCCGGCCCGGTCCCGGTTTCGCGCGCGCGGCGCACTCCGCCGGGGGCGACGGTCGACCGCCGCGGCGCAGAAGGTCGTTCCCGCTGCCGGGTCCCGTTCTGACGCCCTTTGTGGTGATCGGCGCCGGTGTCGCCCTGCTGATCGGTGTCTACCGGGTCGTCGACCAGGGCCGCGCGCTCTTCCCCGGGGCAACGGTCGGCTGGGGCCTGGCGGTGCTCACCGGCATCATCGTCGGCCATCTCGTGGCGCTCGGCCGCGACCGCTGGTGGGGCGGTACGGGGTCGGGGGCCTCGCTGACCCTGGCGGTGCTGCTGCTGTACGGCTGGGTGCCCGCCGCGCTGGTCAGCCTGGCGCTGGTGGTGCTGGTGGGGGCCGCCCGGCGCAGCCGTTGGCGGGAGGCGCTGGTGCACGGGGGAGCGGACATCCTCGGCATCGGCGCCTCCGCGCTCACCATGAGCGCCTTCGGTACCCACCCGTCGGTCGAGGCGCCCTGGCTGCCCGGCGACTGGCGCTGGGCAGCCCTTCCCGAGGTCTTAGTCGCGGCCTGCACCTACCTTCTGGTGACCCGGCTGCTGCTGTGGTTCTGTCTCACCCCGCGCGGCGGCCTGCCGACCGCGACCCGGGTCGCGCTGGCCCGCCAGGGGCTGGTGTGCGTGGCCCTGCTGGGTATCTCCCCCCTGATCGTGGTCGTGGCGATCCACATGCCGCTGCTGCTGCCGCTCTTCGCGATCCCGCTCATCGCCCTCGACTCCACGCTGTGGATCGCCCGGGCCAGGGCCGAGGAGCAGATGCGCGATCCGCTCACCGGACTGCCCAACCGGATGTGGCTGATGGAACGCACCTGGGCCGCGCTGGACGAGGCCGACCAGAACAACGCCAGATGCGCCCTCGTCCTGATCGACCTCGACCGCTTCCGCTCGGTGAACGACACACTCGGTCATCTCGCCGGCGACCGGCTGCTCCTCCAGATCGCGGACCGCATCCGCCTCGCCCTGCCGCGCGGCGCCGAGGCGGCCCGGCTCGGCGGCGACGAGTTCGCCGTCCTGCTGCCCCGCACCGACTCGGCGACCAGCGCCCAACGCGCCGCGCGCACCCTCGTCTCCTCCCTCGGCTCCCCACTCGACCTGGACGGACTCACGCTCGTACTGGAGGCCAGCGCCGGCGTCGCCGTCTTCCCCGACCACGCCGCCGAGGCCGAGGGCCTGCTGCGCCGCGCCGACGTCGCGATGTACGAGGCGAAGCGCGACCGCACCGGCGTGGAGGTCTACGACTCCCACCGCGACGGCAACACCCCCGACCGCCTCGGGCTGCTGGCCGACCTGCGCCGCGCGCTGGACGCCGGCGAGGTCCAGCTCCACTACCAGCCCAAGGTGCGCTTCGACGGCCAGGTGGCCGGTCTGGAGGCACTGGTGCGCTGGGAGCACCCGGAGCGCGGGAAGGTCCCGCCGGACGAGTTCATAGCCATCGCCGAGACCTCCGGGCTGATGCCCCGGCTCACCGAGTACGTGCTGGAGACCGCGTTGCGGCAGGTCGCCGAGTGGCGTGCCCGGGGACTTCCGGTGCCGGTCGCCGTCAACATCTCGCCGCGCGACGTGCACACCCCCGGCTTCGCCGGTTCGGTCGCCGCCCGCCTCGCCCGGCACGGCGTGCCGGCCTCCGCGCTGCAACTGGAGATCACCGAGCACGTGCTGCTCGACGAACCGCAGCAGGCCG
>NZ_VJYK02000187.1 GCF_007097205.2 Streptomyces alkaliterrae | reverse complement strand
GTCGGGAGGGGTGTTGATGACGTTCCGGATCAGCGCGGCGAGCGCCGGCACCGCCGGGTGGGTGGGTGGTTCGGGCCACACGAGCAGCAGCGGCAGCCCCGGCGCGTCGGGCAACGGGCGGTACGCCACGCCGGGGTGGCGGTGGACCTCCGCGGTGGACTCCACCGACACGCCCACCGCCCGCCCGGCCGCGATGGCGGCCAGCCAGTCGTCGGTGTTGGCGACGGGCAGCGTGGCGGCGGGGCGGGCGTCCGGCGGCCACAGCTCCGGCCTGGTCGATCCGGAGACGGTGTTCACGGCCACCGGGTGCGCCGCGAGGTCCGCCAGCGTCACGCTCTCCCGCGCGGCCAGCGGGCTGTCGGCGGGGACGGCGGCGATCCGCGGCTCGGTCATCAGCAGTTCGACGTGGAAGCCCTTCCCCGGCGCGGGGGCGTCGCCCTGTACGCCGCTGCCGGTGCCGCCGCGCAGCAGTGCGGCGTCCACCCGTCCCTGGCTGAGTCCCGCCGTGCGCTCGTCGATCCGCAGCAGTTCCAGCGGGATGTCGGGGCGGGCGCGCTGCCAGGCGCGCAGCAGGGGCGTCGTGTGGTCGCCGAGCGCGGACCAGGCGTGTCCGAGCCGCAGCGGCCAGTCGCCGAGCGTGGCCGGGTCGAGCGCCGCCTCGACGGCGGCGACGGCCGCCCGCGCCCGGGGCAGCAGGGCGTGGCCCGCCGGGGTCAGTTCCAGATGGTGTGTGGACCGGTCGACCAGCAGGACGCCCAGATGCGTCTCGAGCTGCCGCAGAGTCCGCGAGAGGGCCGGTTGGCCGACGTGCAGCCGCCGCGCGGCGCGGGTCACGCCGCCCTCCTCGGCGATGGCGAGGAAGCAGCGGAGGTGACGAAGCTCGACGGTCATGCCCGTCAAGCATAACCGCAGCGCGAAAGGCATTTCCCAGCCGGCAGAAAGGCTCGTACCGTCGATTGGGTGAGTGACTCCCGGCTGACCGAGACCGCTTCCGCTCCCCCGCCCGCGTCCGCCACGGCCGACCGCGGGGGCCCTGGGCCGGACGCCGGCCCGGCGCCGGGCCGTCCGCGGTACACCGCCGGGCCGCTGCTGCCGGTGGCGCTGGTGGTCGGCGGGATGTTCTCCATGCAGTTCGGCGCGGCCGTGGCGGCGCTGCTCTTCCCCCAGGCCGGTGCGGCCGGCATGGTCTCGCTCCGCCTCGCGCTGTCCGCGCTGCTGCTGCTCGCGCTCTGCCGCCCCACTCTGCGCGGCTACCGCCGGGCCGACTGGGCGGTCATCGCCGGCTTCGGGCTCGCGCTCGGCCTGATGAACATGCTGTTCTACCAGTCCATCGCACGCATCCCGCTCGGCGCGGCGGTGACACTCGAAGTGCTCGGTCCGCTCACGCTGTCCGTACTCGCCGCCAGGCGGCGGATCAGCTGGCTGTGGGCGGGGCTCGCGCTCGCCGGGGTGGCGCTGCTCGGCCGGGGAGGCTTCGACGGGCTCAACCTCGCGGGTGTCGCCTACGCGCTGGGCGCGGGCGCGCTGTGGGCGGCGTACATACTCCTCTCCGCGCGGGCCGGCAGCCGCTTCCCGCGGGTCGACGGGCTGGCGCTGGCGATGTCGGTCGGTGCCGTCGTCAGTCTGCCGTTCGGGGTTGCGGAGGCGGGCGCCACGCTGGTCGAGCCCCGCATCCTGGCGTTGGGCGCGGCGGTCGCCGTGCTGTCCTCGGTGCTGCCCTACTCGCTTGAGCTGCTGGCGCTGCGGCGGTTGCCCGCGGCCGCCTTCGCGATCCTGATGAGTCTGGCGCCCGCGATCGCCGCCGTGGCCGGGCTGGTGGTGCTGGACCAGCGGATGGGCGTCCTCGAGGCGTTGGCGATCGCCCTGGTGGTGGCGGCCAGCGCCGGAGCGGTGGCCACAGGGCGGCGCGGACGGAGCTGACCGCCCGCCCGGCGCTCGGCCGTGCGGGCGGACCGGCCGGCCCGGAATGCCCCTCGGGTGAGGGGCCCGGGCCGGCCGGTGCCGGGGAGGCGGCCGTCAGCGGTCGAGGAGTTCGCGCATCTGCTTGATCTCCGCGCTCTGCGACCTCTCGATCTCCTTGGCCATGTCCTTCGCCGGCTGGTAGGCGCCGTCCTTCTGCTCGGTCCTGGCCATCTCGACGGCCCCTTCGTGGTGCTTGATCATCAGTTCCAGGAAGGCGGTGTCGAAGGCCCGGCCGGAGGACTTCTCCAGCCTGCCCATGTCCTCGGGGCTCATCATTCCGGGCATGTCGTGACCGGCGTGGTCACCGGCGTCGTCCGGCCGGGGCACCGGCTCGCCCCAGGACCGCAGCCAGCCGCTCATCTTCCTGATCTCCGGCTCCTGGGCGTCCTCGATCTCCTTTGCGAGCTTCCTGACCTCGGCCGAACCGGCCCGGTCGGTGGCCAGCTCGGCCATCTCGAGCGCCTGCCGGTGGTGCGGGATCATGCCCGTCGCGAAGGCCACGTCGGCGCTGTTGTGCTTGCCGGGGGACGCCGGTGCCGACGGCGAGCCGTTGCCGTGGCCGCCGGAGTGGCCGGGGCTGTCCGAGCCGTTGTCGCCGCAGGCCGTGAGGGCCGCCAGCGCGGTGAGGACGGTGACGGCGCCTGCGACGCGCCGGACGAGGGGGCGGTGAGAGTGCATCGTGTCGTTCAACTCCTGTGGGGCCACGCAGCGCTCGGGCGCGTGGCTACGCGGAAAACGGGGCTCGGCGCGGACGGCACGTCGGAGGGACGGCCGGCCGCGGGGCCGCCTATATGCGGAGGAGTTGGAGTTCGGCGAGAGAGGGCGGCGCGCGGCTCGCGGAGACGGCCGGGGCCGTCCGCCCGAAGGCCGGCACCACGTCGATCGTCCCGCCCGGTTCGGAGGCCTGCGCTGACAGCGCGGGCGCCGCGGAGACGCCGCCCGCCGCGCAGGTCCCGTCGGCGTGCCGGGGGTGGCCCCCGCCGCCGCCGTGGGAGCAGGCCTGGTCGGCCCGGGTGGTCGTCTCGGCCCGCTGGCCGGGGCGCGGCGGGTGGGAGTCGGTGGTGGCGCTGTGCGGGGCCGTCTCGCCGGACGTCGCCGCGGACGGTGCCGTGGGCGATGCGGACGATGTGTGCGGGTGCGCCTGGTCCGCCGTCCTGTGGTGGTCGGCGGACCAGGCGCGGTCGAGGCCGCCGGCCGGGCTCAGCCCGTGCATGCCCAGCAGTCCCACCAGTACGGCCAGGATCGCCGACGCCAGACCGAGACCGCCGAGGCGGCTGCGGAGCTGGCGGGTGCTGGTCACGCCCCCATGGTACGGACCGGCCCGGCGGACGGGGCGGCGGCCCTCTCCGTCTCCTCCGGCACCCGGTAGCCGGGCACGGAGGGCCAGCGCACGGTGAGTACGACGGACTCCTCCTCGGCGTACCAGGAGTGGTCCACGCCCTTGCCCCACACCACGTAGTCGCCCTGTTCCTTCAGCAGGACGCTGCGGCCGGGGAGTTCCACCCGGAAGCGGCCGCTGACGAGTACCAGCAGCGCCGTGCGGCTCTCGCCCGTGACCCACTCGGCGCGCTCGTCGCCGGGCGGGTGCACGCCCCACTTGATCTCGACGTCCTCGCTGTGGCGCGGGTCGTCCGCGTCCTTGAAGTGGCCGAGCAGCCAGCCCCGGTCGAGGGCCGCGTCGTGCCCGGCGTTGCCGACGTACACGCCGCCCCCGCGGCTTCCGGCGTCCACACGGCTTCCGGCGTCGGCGGGGCTTCCGGCGTCGGCGGGGCTTCCGGCGTCGGCAGGGCTTCCGGCATCGGCGGGGGTGTCACACAACCTGTCCTCCATGTCCCGCGACGCTAGCAGCGGGGAAATCCGGTTGCCCGGTCGGCCCGCTCGGGTGTTCGCTCCCGATCATGCCCACGCCGACTCTGCGCACCGACCGCCTGTCCCTCACGCCCTACCGCGAGGCGGACGAGGACGACTTCGTCGCGCTCTTCCAGGATGAGCGGGTGGCCTGCTGGATGGGCGACGGCGTCGTGCCGTCGGAGGACGCGGACCGGGCGCTGTTCCGGCGGATCTTCAGCAAGGTGTACGCCACCGACCTGTTCGACGTGTGGGCCGTGCGCAAGGACGCCGAGCTGGTCGGCCACGCCGAGATCAAGCACACCGACGAGGCCGGCGGGCACGAGGTCGTCTACGCGCTCGCGCCCGCCCACTGGGGTCATGGTCTTGGCCGGGAGATCGCCACCGCCGTCCTCCGCCACGGCTTCGAAACGCTGGGTCTGGAGCAGGTGCACGCCACCGTCGACGCGCGGAACGAGGCGTCGCTGGGCCTGCTGGACGGGCTCGGCTTCCGCCGGTTGCGGGACGTCGAGGAGCCGGACGGTGGCACCACGCGGCATCTGGCGCTCGGCCGCCCGAGCCTCGTCACAGCTCCTTGACGAAGGAGACGTCGGCGTGGCCGCCGGGCAGGCCCTCGATCCGGCCGGTCTCGCGGTAGCCGAGACCGGCGTAGAAGGGCGGCGCCTGGAAGGTGAAGGAGGAGACGATCATCTGCGCGCAGCCGCGGGCGCGTGCCTCCTCCTCGGCGGCCGCGATCAGCCTGGCGCCCACGCCCTGCCCGCGTGTGTCCTCCCGCACCCACAGCATCTCGATGCCGCCGCAGCGGCCCCAGTTCCAGCCGCTGAGCCCGCCCAGCAGCTCGCCGTCGGCGTCGGTGATCCGCACGGTCAGCTCGGTGACCGGGATGCCGGTGGCGCGGGTGTTGAACGCGGTCAGTTCGGCGTCGAGCCGCCTGTCCAACTCCTCGTCGCCGTCACCGACGCTGAGGGTGCCGGCGCCGTGAGTCGGCGCGGTGGTGTCGGGGGTGTTCCGGTTGATCGTGTGGGGGTTCGTCACGGCTCGGAGTATCGCACCGCGGCGGAGCGCGGACCATGGGTTTTCCCGCCGGGTCACTCGTCGTTCGGGCCGCCGGCGGTCAGCTTCCGCGTCTGCGTGCGCACGACCGCTTCGGGGATGACCGCCTTTGCCGGCTCCAGCAGGTTCATCGAGTAGTAGACGGCGACCGTGGAGTCCACCCGCAGCACGTTGAAGAGGATCGGCAGCTTCTGCCCGTCGGCCTCGCCGACCAGTTGGTAGGCGAGCGCGTCGTCGGCGCCGCCGGCCCTCGGTCGTGGCAGCTCCTTGGCCTCCGTGTACGCGGCCAGTCCCTCCTTCGCCGTCGTCTCGAAGCCGTCCGCGCATCGTTCGACCGCCCGCCGCAGGCCCCGGAACAGCGTCTCGGCGCCCTCGGTGTCGTAGGCGGCGAGCGTGCCGAAGAGGATGAGCCCGCTGGGGTCGTGTGCGTCGGCGGTCGGGTGGATGGTGCGGTACACCCGGGCCGACGGTCGCGGCTCGGGCTCGCCGGCCATCAGGCCCACCAGCGGCTGGCACTCGGTCTGCTTGGCCTTCTCCTCTCCCATGCCGTCCAGCTCCTGCTCGGACGGGATGCGGATCCGGAAGTCGGGGAGGTCGCCCTGGGCGAGGGCGTAGCGGGCCAGTTGGTTGTCGGACAGCTCGCCCCGGGCCGGCTTCTTCGGCCACGCCGGGGGCTCGGTGGGGTCGGTGGTGTCGTCGGTCGGCTCCGGCGGGGAGGCGGCCGGCGGCTCACCGGGCTCCGACGAGTCGCCACAGCCCGTGGCGGTCAGGGCGGTGAACGCCGTGACCGCCGCCAACAGGGCGGCCGTGGCGGCGCGGCGGGCGGCGGCGCGGCGGGCTGGGCGGCGGATCGTCATCTCGCGGGCTCCGGACGGCTGGCGGTCGTTCGCGGGGCCGGTGGGCCCACGCGCGGCCAGTGTGGCACGAAGCCCCGGCTCGACGACGTCCGACAACGACGTCCGACGGCGGCGTCCGCTTGCGGCGTCTGCTTGCGGCGGCCGGCCTCAGCCCTGGGGCGCCGGCTGGAGGAGGACGAAGTCCGCGCCGAACGGGTCGGAGCAGACGGCCAGCCGGCCCACGCCCTCGGCGTCCTCCGGGCCCATCTGCACGCTTCCGCCGTGCTCCGTGACCCGGGCGACGGCACCGTCGCAGTCGTCCGTCGCGAAGACCGGGTGCCAGTACGGGCGGCCACCGGTAAGCGGCAGCGCGTCCGCCGGCATCTCCATCAGTCCGCCCTGCATGCGCTCCTCGCTCAGCCCCTCGGGCGTGATGAGCGAGTAGACGCCGCCTCCCGCCGGCAGCGGCATGTCCTGGGTTTGCCAGCCGAAGAGCGTCCCGTAGAACTCCTTCGCGCCGTCCGCGTCAGTGGTGTAGAGCTCCGTCCAGCACAGGGAGTTGGGCTGGTCGGTGACCTCTATGCCCTCGTTGCTGCCGGGCTGCCACACAGCGAACTGGCCACCGAGCGGGTCGCTGAGCTGCGCCAGCCAGCCCTCGCCCTCGGCGTCCATGGGGGCCATCCGGACCGTGCCGCCCATCCGCTCGGCCTCGGCGACCGTGGCCTGGACGTCGTCCGTGCGGTAGTAGATGATCCACGCCGGCCGGGCGCCCTCCTCGGTGAGCCGGCCCAGGCCGCCGACGACCTTGCCGCCGCTGCGGAAGACGCCGTACTGGTGCTCGTCGTCCTCCCCCATCGCCTCGAGTTCCCAGCCGAACACCGCCCGGTAGAAGCCGGCGGCGGCGCCCGTGTCGGGTACTCCGAGGTCCAGCCAGCAGGGGGATCCCTTGACAAAATCAGTGGTGATCATGGGAGAAGTCCCTTCGCAGATCCCTGACAGCTCCCAGGATGGCACCGGCCACTGACACTCGCCCCTGTACGGGGCATCCCCGCAGGTCAGCGCACGTGTACAGCCCCCGGGTCGTCAGGCTCTGGCGGGGGCGTCGGCGGCTCCTACGTCGCTCTCTCGGGCCCACAGCGAGCGGACGTGGCCCAGGTGCCGGGCCATGCACGCCTCGGCGCCGTCGGCGTCGCCCGCCAGCATCAGGTCGAGCAGTTCCAGGTGCTCCTGCGCGGACGGCAGCAGTTCCCCGGCCTCGTCCAGTGCGGTGAGGCCGTAGAGCCGGGACCGCTTGCGCAGATCGCCGACGGTCTCGACGAGGCGTTCGTTCCCGGCGAGCCCGAGCAGACCGAGGTGGAAGCGCCGGTCGGCCTCCAGATAGCCGATGAGGTCGTGCTCGCGCGCCGCGCGCACGATCTCCTCGGCGACCGGACGCAGCGCCTCCAGGTCTGCCCGCGCGGCCTCCCGGGTGACCCGGCGCACGGTCGGCACCTCGATCAGGGCGCGGATCTCGGTGTACTGGTCGAGGTCCCGCTCGTTTATCTCGGTGACCCGGAAGCCCTTGTTCCGCACCGGTTCGACCAGGCCCTCCCTGGCCAGGTCGAGCATGGCCTCGCGGACCGGGGTGGCGGAGATGCCGAAGTCCTCGGCGAGCCCGGGTGCGGAGTACACCTGGCCCGGACGCAACTCGCCGGAGATGAGGGCGGCTCGCAGGGCGTGGGCCACCTGGTCGCGCAGCCGTTCCCGGGCGGTGATCAGGTTGGGCTGGCTCAGGTGCCCCATGGTTGTTCCCTTTCGTGCCGCTGGAGGTCTCAGGTTAGCCCAGCGTGCAATGTCACGTTGTCCCCTGTTGCGAGGAACGCGTCGGGGCCGCAGGGTACGGCGGTCGGTCAGGGGTGGAGTGTGTAGGTGCGGCTCGAGGTGTAGAACTCCAGTGCCGCCCGGCCCTGTTCCCGTGGACCGTGCCCGGAGGCCTTCGTGCCGCCGAACGGGAGGTGGAAGTCGACGCCGGTGGTCGGGGCGTTGATGCGGATCATCCCGGTGTCGAGCCGGTCGAGACCGTGCAGCGCGGCGCCGAGGTCCGCCGTGTGCACCGAGGTGACCAGGCCGTAGCGCACGGAGTTGGCGATCCGCACCGCCTCGGTGAGGTCGGCGGCGGGCAGCAGCGCCGCGACGGGTCCGAACACCTCCTCGGTCAGCAGCTCGTGGCCCGGTGGTACGTCGTGTGCGAGCAGCGGTGTCGTGAACCAGCCGTCGCCGCCGGGGGGTGCCGCCCCGGTGACGGTCGGCAGGCCTCGGACGGCGTCCCGCACCCGGTCCCGGGCCCGTTCGGAGATCAGCGGCCCGCACACGGTCGCCGGGTCGGCCGGGTCGCCCACCCGCAGGGCGCGCAGCGCCCCGGTCAGCGCCTCACGCAGCGGTTCGAGCGCCGAACCGACCGCGATCACCCGCCCGGTGGCCGTGCACTTCTGTCCCGCGTAACCGGCGACGGCGGCGGCGATGTGTCCGGCGGCGGCGCCGATGTCGGCGTCCGGCAGCACGAGGGCGGCGTTCTGCCCGCCGGTCTCCGCCTGGACGGGCACCCCGTGCGCCGCCGCCGTACCGACGACCGCCGCGCCCACGGCGGAGGAGCCGGTGAAGGACACCACGTCGGCGGCGGACACCAGCGCGCCGCCCTCGGCCGCACCGCCCGGCACGACCGTCAGCACCCCGTCGGGCAGCGACTTGGCGGCCAGCTCGGCCAGCCGCAGCGCGCAGGCCGTGGCCTCGGGCGCGGGCTTGAGCACCACCGTGTTGCCCGCCGCCAACGCCGGTGCCGCCTTCCAACCGGGGATGGCCAGCGGGAAGTTCCAGGGGGTGACCAGCCCGGCCACCCCGTACGGGCGCCGCCTGGTCAGCAACAGCCCCGCGCCCGCCGCCGGTTCGTGGACCGCGCCGACGGGGTCGTAGCTCAACTGCGCGTAGTAGCGCCAGATCGCGACCGTGCGGTTGACCTCGGCGCGCGCCTCGGACAGCGGCTTGCCGACCTCCCGCACGGCCAGCGCGGCGAGTTCGTCGGCGGCGGACTCGATCGCCTCGGCGACGCCGGTCAGCGCGGCGGCCCTGACGGCGGGACCACCGATGTGCCAGTCGGGCTGAGCGATCCGGGCCCGCGCCACGGCGGCCCGTACCGCAGTCTCACCGGGTGGCGTCAGCTCCACCACCACGTCGGCGGGGGCTGCCGGGTTACGGGAGACAAGGCGGTCCTCGGGAGTGGTCGCAGCGGGAGTGGTCACAGCAGGAAGCCTCCGGGAAAGGGGTCGGTCGGGTCGAGGAAGAACTGCGCGGTGCCGGTCAGCCAGGCCCGGCCCGTAATCGTGGGCACCACCGCCGGCAGCCCGCCGACCTCGGTGGTGGCGACAAGTCGGCCGGTGAACTCCGAACCGATGAAAGACTCGTTGACGAAGTCCCGCTCCAACGGCAGCAGGCCGCGCGCGTGCAGCTGCGCCATCCGGGCGGAGGTGCCGGTGCCGCAGGGCGAGCGGTCGAACCAGCCGGGGTGGATGGCCATGGCGTGTCGTGAGCGAGTGGCATCGGAGCCGGGAGCGGCGAGGTAGACGTGTTTGAGTTCGCCGATGTCCGGACGTTCGGGGTGGATCGGCGGGTCGGTGCGGTTGACGGCGGCCATGACCGAGAGGCCCGCCGCGAGCAGTTCGTCCTTGCGGGAGCGGTCGAACGGCAGGCCGAGCGCGTCGAGTTCGACGATCGCGTAGAAGTTCCCGCCGTAGGCGAGGTCGTAGGTGACCGTGCCGAAGCCGGGCACGGCCACCTTGCGGTCGAGCCCGGCGCAGAACGCCGGGACGTTGGTGAGCGTGACGGACCGCGCGGCGCCGTCCGCCACCCGGACGTCGGCGGTGACCAGGCCCGCCGGAGTGTCGAGCCGGACGGTGGTGACCGGCTCGGTCACCGGCACCATGCCCGTCTCCACCAGCACGGTCGCCACCCCGATCGTGCCGTGCCCGCACATCGGCAGCAGCCCGGAGACCTCGACGAAGACCACGCCGAAGTCCGCCTCGGGGCGCACCGGTGGTTGCAGGATGGCGCCGCTCATCGCGGCGTGACCGCGCGGCTCGTACATCAGCAGGGTGCGCAGATGGTCCAGGTGCTCGGAGAAGTACAGCCGTCGCTCGGCCATGGTGGCGCCCGGGATCGTGCCGATGCCGCCCGTGACGACCCGGGTCGGCATGCCCTCGGTGTGCGAGTCGACGGTGTGGAAGACGTGGCGGCTGCGCATGTGTCGGCCCCTCGGTCTGGTCGGCGGGTGAGTGGCGGGATGGTGTCTCAGCGGTGGCCTTCGGCCATGGCCTTCTCGGTGGCCGCCCGCACGACGGCCTCGACATCCGGCGGCAGTCCGAGCCGCGGCGGCCGGCAGGGCCCGCCGTGGCGGCCGACGATGTCCATCGACACCTTGATGGCCTGCACGAACTCCGTCTTCGAGTCCCAGCGCAACAACGGGTGCAGTGCTCTGTAGAGCTCCAGCGCGCGGTCCAGGTCGCCGCCGACCGCCGCCCGGTAGAGCGAGACGCACGAGGCCGGGAAGGCGTTCGGGTAGCCGGAGATCCAGCCCACGGCCCCGGCCACGGCCAGCTCCAGCAGCACGTCGTCGGCGCCGGCCAACAGGTCCAGTTCCGGCGCCAGTTCGGCCAGCTCGTAGGCGCGGCGCACGTCGCCGGAGAACTCCTTGACCGCCACGACGTGGCCGTCGGCGTGCATGGCGGCCAGTAGTCCGGGGGTGAGGTCGACGCGGGTGTCGCTGGGGTTGTTGTAGGCGACGACGGGCAGCCCGACCCTCGCCACCTCGGCGTAGTGGGCGCGCACGGCGCGCTCGTCGGCGCGGTAGGCGTTCGGCGGCAGCAGGAGCACGCTGCCGCAGCCCTCGGCGGCGGCCAGCTCGGCCCAGTGGCGAGCCTCCGCGCTGCCGTAGGCGGCGACGCCCGGCATCACCCTGGCGCCGTCCCCGGCAGCGGCCACGGCGGTGCGGACCACCGCCGTGCGTTCACCGGCGGTCAGCGACTGGTACTCGCCCAACGAGCCGTTGGGGACGACCCCGTCGCAGCCCTGTTCTATGAGCCAGCGCACGTGCTCGGCGTAGGCGTCGTGGTCGACGGACAGGTCGTCGCGCAGCGGCAGGGCGGTGGCGACCAGGACGCCGCGCCACGGCCGGCTGCGACTCCACTCCGCCTGGGTGGTCGATGGGGAGCTGCTCACGGAAGGTCTCCTCTGTCGGTGTCGGATCGCGCGGGGCGGGTGTCGGCGGTCGAGGGATCGGAGATGGGGTCGGCGG
>NZ_VJYK02000186.1 GCF_007097205.2 Streptomyces alkaliterrae | reverse complement strand
TGCCAGGGCCGGTCGGGGGCGTCCGGTGGCGGCGGGGCGAACGGGTTGTCCTCCTGGCCTGGGGTGTCCGAGCGGTCGGAGGCGCGACGTGGGTCCGTCATGTGGTGTGAGTCTTCCCCTTCGTGTTCGTGCGCCTGCCGCGGGCCGGGCCGCGGAGTCGTACGCCAGACGCTACCCGCTGGCCGTGTACCCGTCCCACGGGGGCCGGGGGACGTGCCGGTATCGTTGCTGACGACCGACCGCTTCGTAGGGTTCCCCGTACGGACACACCCCCGTCGCCTGTCGGATCGCACAAGGGTCGCCGAGGGTGGCCCCCGGATCGTCACGAAGATCGTCACGAAGACTGACCGCCGGGTCGGAAAGAGCGTGTTCCCGTGTCTGCTTACGCACCCTCCGCGGAGCCTGCCCGGCTGGTCGTGCTGGTGTCCGGCTCGGGCACCAACCTCCAGGCCCTGCTGGACGAGATCGACTCCGTGGGCGCCGAGCGGTACGGGGCGCGGGTCGTCGCCGTGGGTGCGGACCGCGCGGGCGTCGCCGGGCTGGAGCGCGCGGAGCGCGCCGGGCTGCCGACGTTCACGTGCCAGGTGAAGGACCACCCGACCCGCGCGGACTGGGACCGCGCGCTCGCCGAGGCGACCGCCGCCCACCGCCCCGACCTGGTCGTCTCGGCGGGTTTCATGAAGATCGTGGGGCCGGAGTTCCTGGCCCGGTTCGGCGGGCGCCTGGTGAACACCCACCCGGCACTGCTGCCCAGTTTTCCCGGTGCGCACGGCGTGCGTGACGCGCTCGCCTACGGCGTGAAGGTGACCGGGTGCACCGTCCACTTCGTCGACGACGGCGTCGACACCGGGCCGATCATCGCGCAGGGCGTGGTGGAGGTCCGGGAGGAGGACGACGAGTCCGCGCTGCACGAGCGCATCAAGGAAGTCGAGCGTCGCCTGCTCGTCGACGTCGTGGGTCGCCTCGCCCGCGACGGCTATCGCATCGAGGGACGAAAGGTACGGGTTCCGGCATGAGTGCCGAAGCTACTAAGCGGCCGATCCGCCGCGCGTTGGTCAGCGTCTACGACAAGACGGGTCTGGAGGAGCTGGCGCGCGGCCTGCACGCCGCCGGGGTGCAGCTGGTCTCCACCGGCTCGACCGCCGCCCGGATCGCCGACGCCGGGGTGCCGGTGACCAGGGTGGAGGAGCTGACCGGCTTCCCCGAGTGCCTGGACGGCCGGGTCAAGACCCTGCACCCGCGCGTGCACGCCGGCATCCTCGCCGACCAGCGTCTCGAGGCGCACCGCGAGCAGCTGTCCGAGCTGGGCGTGGAGCCGTTCGAGCTGGTCGTCGTGAACCTCTACCCGTTCCGTGAGACCGTCGCCTCCGGCGCCTCGCCGGACGAGTGCGTCGAGCAGATCGACATCGGCGGCCCCTCGATGGTCCGCGCCGCCGCCAAGAACCACCCGTCGGTGGCCGTGGTCGTCAACCCGGAGCGGTACGCGGACGTGCTGAAGGCGGTGTCGGACGGCGGCTTCGCGCTGGCCGAGCGCCGGCGGCTGGCCGCCGAGGCGTTCCAGCACACGGCCGCCTACGACGTGGCGGTCGCCTCCTGGTTCGCCGGTGACTACGCCGGGGACGCGGTCGCCGGCGAGTCCGGCTTCCCGGACTTCCTCGGCGCCACCTACACCCGCGCCAACGTGCTGCGCTACGGCGAGAACCCGCACCAGGGCGCCGCGCTCTACACCGACGGCAGCGGTGGTCTGGCGGAGGCCGAGCAACTGCACGGCAAGGAGATGTCCTTCAACAACTACACGGACACCGAGGCCGCCCGCCGCGCCGCCTACGACCACGACGAGCCGGCCGTGGCGATCATCAAGCACGCCAACCCGTGCGGTATCGCCGTCGGTTCGGACATCGCGGAGGCGCACCGCAAGGCGCACGCCTGCGACCCGCTGTCGGCGTTCGGCGGCGTCATCGCGGTGAACCGCCCGGTGACCACCGAACTCGCCGAGCAGGTCGCGGAGATCTTCACCGAGGTCATCGTCGCGCCCGGCTACGAGGACGGCGCCGTGGAGATCCTGGCCCGGAAGAAGAACATCCGGGTGCTCCGCTGCCCGCAGGAGCCGGGCTCGCGGCTGGAGTTCAAGCCGGTCGACGGCGGTGCGCTGCTGCAGGTCGCCGACCGGCTGCAGGCGGACGGCGACGACCCGGCGTCCTGGACGCTCGCCACCGGCGACGCGCTGCCGGCCGAGGAACTGGCCGAGCTCGCCTTCGCCTGGCGGGCCTGCCGTGCGGTGAAGTCGAACGCGATCCTGCTGGCGAAGGGCGGTGCCACGGTCGGCGTCGGCATGGGCCAGGTCAACCGGGTCGACTCCGCGAAGCTCGCCGTGCAGCGGGCCGGGGAGGAGCGCGCGGCCGGTTCGTTCGCGGCCTCCGACGCCTTCTTTCCGTTCCCCGACGGACTTGAGGTGCTGACGGCCGCCGGGGTGCGGGCCGTGGTGCAGCCGGGCGGTTCGGTGCGCGACGAGCAGGTGATCGAGGCGGCCCGCGCGGCCGGCGTGACGATGTACCTCACGGGCACCCGCCACTTCTTCCACTGATCCCGAGCCGGCCGGCCGGACAGCCGGACGAGAGTCACACGGAGAGGGCCGGACCGCATGGCGCGGTCCGGCCCTCTCCGGCTGCTCGACGCGTGCTGTCGCCCGGGCGACACCCGGAACTCAGTACTGCGGCCGGTTGAACCACTGCGCGGCCGGCGCCATCGACAGGAACACCAGCGTCACCACGCAGGACGCCGTCCACAGCAGGCCGACGATCGGGGCCCCGCCGCCGGCGAACGAGGTGACCAGGGAGAACACGGCCAGCAGGCAGTTCAGCGAGGTCGCGATGATCGCCGCGACGCGCGTGCCGCTGCGCCCCTTGCCGAACTTCGCGGCCGTGAGGATGTGGAACACCGCCAGGCCGGCGAACACCACGAAGAGGATCACGGCGAACACGGTGAGACCGCCGCGCCCGAGTTCCTGCAGGCCGGACTCGCGGAGATCGCGGTCGGACAGGTTCGGCGCCACCAGCGCGAGGATGAACATCGCCACGGCGCCCAGGACCAGCAGGCCACCGGCGACGAACATCAGCACCCGGGCGGTCACGACCTGCCCCGGCATGGCGGGCGGCGGCGTGGCGCCCGGGTAGCCGGGCGGCTGCTGGCCGTAGGGCTGCTGCGGGTAGCCGTAGGGCTGCTGAGGCTGACCGGCGGGCGGCTGGCCGTACGGCTGCTGCGGCTGGCCGGGGGGTGGCGCGCCGTAGGGGTTGTTGTCGTTCGGGTAGCTCACGCTGGTCTCCTCCGAGCGGTCGTCGACGCGGGTCGGGCGTGCCGCCTCCTTCGGCGGGAGGAAACCATCGGAGTGCCTCCCCCGCGACCGCCCCGCGTCGGTCGCAGCACTGAGTGTCATCATCACGGCCGTGGCCGAGGGGTGTCCAGCCGGCCCCGGCAACCGTTGCCGGACGGTGAGACGCCCCGCACACCTCGCCATCGGCTCCCTGACTGGAGTCGGGGGCCCCGAATCCGGGAGGATGGGGCCATGAGCGCCCAGATTCTCGACGGCAAGGCCACCGCTGCCGCGATCAAGTCCGAACTCGCCACCAGGGTCGAGGCCCTGAAGTCCCGGGGTGTCACGCCCGGCCTCGGTACCGTCCTCGTCGGCGACGACGTCGCCAGCCAGAAGTACGTGGCGGGCAAGCACCGCGACTGCGCCCAGGTG
Source organism: Streptomyces alkaliterrae (assembly GCF_007097205.2). GTDB lineage: Bacteria > Actinomycetota > Actinomycetes > Streptomycetales > Streptomycetaceae > Streptomyces > Streptomyces alkaliterrae. The sequence continues at coordinate 7,293 of NZ_VJYK02000186.1, read as the reverse complement.
GGCATCTCCTCCATCCAGCGTGAACTGCCCGGCACGGCCACGCAGGAGGAGATCGAGGACGTCGTCCGGGAGCTGAACGCCGACCCGGGCTGCACCGGTTACATCGTGCAGCTTCCCCTTCCCAAGGGCATCGACACCAACAGGGTGCTCGAACTCATGGACCCGGCGAAGGACGCCGACGGCCTGCACCCGACGAACCTCGGCCGGCTGGTGCTCGGCGAGCCGGCGCCGCTGCCCTGCACGCCGAACGGGATCATCGAGCTGCTGCGGCGGCACGGGGTGGAGATCGCCGGCGCTGAGGTCGTCGTGGTCGGCCGCGGCATCACCGTGGGCCGCCCGCTGCCGCTGCTGCTGACCCGCCGTTCGGAGAACGCCACCGTCACGCAGTGCCACACCGGCACCCGGGACCTGGGCGCCCAGCTGCGCCGGGCGGACATCGTGGTCGCCGCCGCCGGTGTGCCGCACCTGATCAAGCCGGAGTACGTCAAGCCGGGCGCCGCGGTGCTGGACGTGGGTGTGAGCCGCGACGAGTCGGGGAAGATCGTCGGCGACGTGCACCCGGGCGTGGCGGAGGTCGCCGGCTGGGTGGCGCCGAACCCCGGTGGTGTCGGCCCGATGACCCGGGCGATGCTGCTGTCCAACGTCGTCGAGGCCGCCGAGCGGAACGCGGGCTGACCGGCATGGGCGCCGACTCCACCTCCGGTGGCCGGGAGGCCGCCGACGCGCGCGGGAACCGCCGTTCGCGCCGCTTCCCCCTGCTCACCAGGGACACCGCGCGGCCCGAGGGCGGCGGGCGGGCGGCCGCCGGGAGCGCCCCCGCCCCCTACCGGCAGTGGCCGATCCTGACGGTGCTGGGCGGTGTGGTGGTCGGGCTGCTGCTGAGCCTGGCCGAGGCGCGGGTGGGGATACTCGTCGTCGGCGGCTCGCTCCTGCTGGGGGCGGCGCTGCGCCGGTTCGTGCCGTCGGTGGGCATGCTGGCCGTGCGGTCCCGGTTCACCGACCTGCTGACGTACTCGGTGCTGGGCACGCTGATCGTGGTGTTGGCGCTCATGGCGCAGCCCGACCCGTGGCTGGAACTGCCGTTCCTGGAGGAGGTCATCCGCTTCACGGTGCACTGAGGGACCGCCGGTCGGCGGTCGACCGGTTGTTCCGCTTTTGTTACCTGTATCGGAGAACCGAATCCTGGCTGAGCACCGTCACGACAGGTGGCACACTTGGGCCATACGTCCCTCTTCCGGTGGAGGGCGGCGAACCGCCGTCCGAAGCGAAACGAGGGTGGAAGACAACTCGGACTGGGGGCGAGGGGGAGGCAATGCCTCGTTGGAAGGCGCTACCGGAGGAGCTTGACCCGGAGATCCGGGAGTTCGCGAGCCAGATGCGCCAGCTCGTCGATCGCAGCGGGCTGGGCCTGTCCGCCCTCTCGGATCGCACCGGTTACAGCAAGACGTCCTGGGAGCGCTATCTCAACGGCAGGTTGCTGCCTCCGCAGGGCGCGGTGTCCGCGCTCGCCGAGGTCACCGGTACGGACGTCCGCCATCTGGCCACCATGTGGGAGCTGGCCGAACGGGCCTGGAGCCGGGCCGAGATGCGGCACGACATGACCATGGAGGCCATCCGCATATCCCAGGCGCGGGAGGCGCTGGCCGCCGCCGGGCGCTCCGAGGACGGCCGGAAGAAGGGGCGCGGACGCGCGCACAAGGCGACCGGGCGCTCCGCCGCGACGGTCGCCGACCGGCCGGCCGGGCAGCCCGTCGACGCGCCCACCTGGGCGGGCGGCCGCGGCGGCGCCGTGGCCGACGCTCCGGCCGACGCCCCATCTGACGCGGTCCGGCCCGACTTCGACAGCACCGCCGTGCTGCGCCGCCAGTCCGCGCCCGCCGACCGCACCACGCCGTTCGACCGCCCCGGCACTCGCCCGGCACCGGCCGACCGCCCGGCGGCCCGCCCCCAACCGGCCCCGGCCGCGGGCGGGTTCTCCACCGAGTCGCCCGGCCCGTCCACTGCGCCGAGCCCGCCCGGCCCGCCGAGCCCGCCGCGGCCCGCCGGGCACGACGCCGGTGCGCCCTCCCGCGGCCGTCGGATAGGCATGGTGCTGGCCGGCGCGGTGGGCGCGCTGGTCGTGGTGGCCGGCGCGGTGTTCTTCCTGGAGAGCGGCGGCGAGGCGAACGCCAAGCCCGAGCCCAAGCCGAGCCCCACCAAGGCCGCCGTCAAGCTGCCCGACGGAGTGAAGTGCTCCGGCGGTGACTGCACCGGCGAGGACCCGGAACTGATGGGGTGCGGCGGGCAGTACGCCGAGACCTCCGCCGACGCCATGGTCGGTACGACCTACGTCGAGGTCCGCTACAGCGACGTCTGCAAGGCGGCCTGGGCCCGGATCGGCGGCGCGTCCCCCGGTACGAAGGTGACCGTCAGCTCGGCCGGCGAGTCCGAGTCCGACGAGGTCACCGAGGGCACGGGCGGCTACACCATGATGGTCGCGGCGAAGAACGCCGAGGCGGCGAAGGCGTGCGTGGAGACCGCCACCGGGACAAGAGGCTGCACGACGACCACTCCCTGACCCGCGTACCCCACGTGGACACGCGCACCCGACGTACCCGACCTACGACGGTCGGACGACAGGTTTCGGCCGTACCGCAGCCGGGGTGGAATGAGCCGCGGGGGAGGGGGCAGGCGACCAGTCCCCCCACGGGGCGGCATCCACGCAGGCGGTCGCGCGTCGGGAACGGCGCGTGGCCGCCGACCGCCCACACTCCGCACGGCGCGTCGGCTGCGCACAGCCGGCGCGGCGGGCGGCGGCACGGGACCGGGCGGCTGCCCCCGGAACGCGTCGGCACGGTAGCCTGACGGGCGGGTCTCTTGACATAGAGAGATCTCGTCGGATCCACGCGATCCAGCCGCCATCGTCAGGTTCAACGGAGACCGCCATGACCCGCACTCCCGTTAATGTCACCGTCACCGGCGCCGCCGGCCAGATCGGCTACGCGCTGCTCTTCCGCATCGCCTCCGGCCACCTGCTGGGCCCGGACGTCCCGGTCAAGCTGCGCCTTCTGGAGATCACGCCGGCGCTCGGCGCCGCCGAGGGCACCGCGATGGAGCTGGACGACTGCGCCTTCCCGCTGCTCCGCGGCATCGACATCACCGACGACCCGAACGTCGCGTTCGACGGCGCCAACGTGGCGCTGCTCGTGGGTGCCCGCCCGCGTACCAAGGGCATGGAGCGTGGTGACCTGCTGGAGGCCAACGGCGGCATCTTCAAGCCGCAGGGCAAGGCCATCAACGACCACGCCGCCGACGACGTCAAGGTCCTGGTGGTCGGCAACCCGGCGAACACCAACGCGCTGATCGCCCAGGCCGCCGCGCCGGACGTACCGGCCGAGCGGTTCACCGCGATGACCCGCCTGGACCACAACCGGGCGCTGTCGCAGCTGTCCAAGAAGACGGGCGTCGCCGTCAGCGAGATCCGTCGCCTCACCATCTGGGGCAACCACTCCGCGACGCAGTACCCGGACATCTTCCACGCCGAGGTGGCCGGCAAGAACGCCGCCGAGGTCGTGAACGACGAGAAGTGGCTGGCGGAGGACTTCATCCCGACCGTCGCCAAGCGCGGTGCGGCGATCATCGAGGCACGCGGCGCCTCCTCGGCCGCGTCCGCCGCCAACGCCGCCATCGACCACGTCCACACCTGGGTCAACGGCACCGCCGACGGCGACTGGACCTCCATGGGCATCCCCTCCGACGGTTCGTACGGCGTGCCGGAGGGCCTGATCTCCTCGTTCCCGGTCACCGCCGAGAACGGCGAGTACAAGATCGTGCAGGGTCTGGAGATCAACGAGTTCTCCCGCGCCCGCATCGACGCCTCCGTGAAGGAGCTGGCGGAGGAGCGCGACGCGGTGCGCGCGCTCGGCCTCATCTGAGCCCGACACATCCGAGCCCGAGCCAGGGCTCCCACGAGGCCCGGCACCCTTCCAGGTGCCGGGCCTTCGGCGTTCCCGTGGTAAACCCGGCCCGCGAGTGATGAAGGCCACTTATCCCACCTGTACAGACATGAGTTCGCCACTTCGGGGCAGGGGTGCCTGTTGCCGGCCAAGCCGGCATGGTGCAAAACGGTCAGGAAGGCAGCAGGCGACGTGTCGGTACAGAAGACGATCTACGTGGACGGGGTGTGGCGGGACGCCGAGGCGGGCGGAACGCGGGACATCCTGGACCCGGCCGACGCCGGTGTGCTGGCGACGGTCGCCGAGGGCGGCCGCGCGGACACGGACGCCGCGATCGAGGCCGCGCGCCGCGCCTTCGACGCGGGCGCGTGGCCGAACACCCCGGTCGCCGAGCGCGCCGCGCTGCTGCGCCGCGTGGCCGACCTCCTCCAGCGGGACCGCGAGGACATCGCCCTCCTGGAGTCCCGCGACACCGGCAAGACGCTGGAGGAGGGCCGTGTCGACGTCGACGACGTGACCGCCGCCTTCCGCTACTTCGCCGACCTGGTGATGAACGAGTCCGGCGGCCGCGTCGTCGACGCCGGCAGCGCCGACGTGCACAGCGTCGTCGTGCACGAGCCGGTCGGCGTCTGCGCGATGATCACCCCCTGGAACTACCCCCTCCTCCAGGCCAGTTGGAAGATCGCCCCGGCGCTCGCGGCCGGCAACACCCTTGTGGTCAAGCCGAGCGAGGTCACACCGCTCAGCACCGTCCGGCTGGTCGAGCTGCTGGCCGAGGCCGGACTACCCGCCGGAGTGGCCAACATCGTCACCGGCGCCGGCGACCCGGTCGGCGCCCGGCTCGCCGAACACCCGGCCGTGGACCTGGTCTCCTTCACCGGCGGACTGGCCAGCGGCGTGAAGGTCGCCCAGGCGGCCGCGCCCACCGTGAAGAAGGTCGCACTCGAACTCGGCGGCAAGAACCCCAACGTCGTCTTCGCCGACGCCTGCGCCACCGACGAGGGCTTCGACACCGCCGTCGACCAGGCGCTCAACGCCGCCTTCATCCACAGCGGCCAGGTCTGCTCCGCCGGCAGCCGGCTCATCGTCGAGGAGTCCGTCCGCGACCGCTTCGTCGCCGAACTCGCCCGTCGCGCCGCCCGGATCAGGCTCGGACGCGGCACCGAGAAGGGCGTCGAGTGCGGACCGCTGGTCTCCCAGCAGCAGTTGGACAAGACGGAGATGTACGTCGCGTCGGCGCTCACCGAGGGCGCCTCGCTGCGCTGCGGCGGCGAACGCCCCGAGCCGAACGAGACGCGCCCGGCCGGCGGCTACTTCTACTGCCCGACCGTCCTCGACAACTGCCACCGCGGGATGCGCGTCGTCCGGGAGGAGACCTTCGGGCCGATCCTCACCGTCGAGACGTTCCGCACCGAGGAAGAGGCGGTCGAACTCGCCAACGACACCGAGTACGGCCTGGCCGGCGCGGTGTTCTCCTCGGACACCGCCCGCGCCCGCCGCGTTGCCGCGCGGCTGCGGCACGGCACGGTCTGGATCAACGACTACCACCCCTACCTGCCGCAGGCGGAGTGGGGCGGCTTCGGTCGCTCCGGCGTGGGACGCGAGCTGGGCCGCGCCGGCCTCGAGGAGTACCGCGAGACCAAGCACGTCTACGAGAACCTGCGACCGGCCCCGGTCCGCTGGTTCGCCGGCTGACGGCAGCCGAGCACTCGAGAACGGTCGGCCCGCCCGGACGCGGGCCGACCGTCCGCAAGGCCCGACGGGCCACCCCCTCCAGGCCACGGGTAACAGGCCACGGAAACCCCGCGAGGAGCAGTACCCAGTCATGAGCGCTTACGACTACGTGGTGATCGGCGGCGGAACCGCAGGTTCGGTCATCGCCTCCCGACTCACCGAGGACCCGGACGTCACCGTCGCCGTCATCGAGGGCGGCCCGTCCGACATGGACCGGGAGGACGTGCTGACGCTGCGCCGCTGGCTCGGACTGCTCGGCGGCGACCTCGACTACGACTACCCGACGACGCCGCAGCCAGGCGGCAACAGCCACATCCGGCACAGCCGCGCCCGCGTCCTCGGCGGCTGCTCCTCGCACAACACGCTGATCTCCTTCAAGCCGCTGCCCTCCGACTGGGACGAATGGGAGGCCGCCGGCGCCACCGGCTGGAACAGCCGGGCGATGGACCCGTACTACGGGAAGCTGCGCAACAACATCGTCCCCGTCGACGAGAAGGACCGGAACGCCATCGCCCGCGACTGGGTCGAGGCGGCGGTGACCGCGCTCGACGTGCCGCGCGTCGAGGGCTTCAACAAGCAGCCCTTCCACGAGGGCGCCGGCTTCTTCGACCTCGCCTACCACCCGGAGAACAACAAGCGCTCCTCGGCGTCCGTCGCCTACCTGCACCCGCACATGGCGGCCGGCGACCGCCCGAACCTCCACCTGATGCTGGAGACCTGGGCGTTCCGCCTGGAGTTCGACGGCAACCGCGCGACCGGCGTGCACGTCCGTGCCGCCGACGGCACCGAGTCGTTCGTCGCGGCCGACCGCGAGGTGATCGTCTGCGCCGGGGCCGTCGACACCCCCCGGCTGCTGATGCTCTCCGGCATCGGACCCGCCGACGACCTCAAGGCGCTCGGTATCGAGGCCCGCCACGACCTGCCGGGCGTCGGCGAGAACCTGCTCGACCACCCGGAGTCGGTCATCGTCTGGGAGACCGACGGGCCGATCCCCGACAACTCGGCGATGGACTCCGACGCGGGACTGTTCGTCCGCCGCGACCCCGAGTCCGCCGGGCCGGACCTGATGTTCCACTTCTACCAGATCCCGTTCACCGACAACCCCGAGCGACTGGGCTACGAGCGGCCCGAGCACGGCGTGTCGATGACGCCGAACATCCCCAAGCCGCGCAGCCGCGGCCGCCTCTACCTCACCAGCGCCGACCCCGAGGTCAAGCCCGCCCTGGACTTCGGCTACTTCACCGACGAGGAGGGCTACGACGGCCGCACCCTCGTCGACGGCATCAAGCTCGCCCGGCGGATCGCCGCCACCGAGCCGTTCGCCAAGTGGCTCACCCGCGAGGTCTGCCCCGGCCCCGAAATCACCTCCGACGAGGAGCTGAGCGCCTACGCCCGCCAGGTCGCACACACCGTCTACCACCCGGCCGGGACCTGCCGCATCGGCGCGGCGGACGACGAACTCGCCGTCGTCGACCCGGAGTTGCGGATACGCGGACTGGCCGGTATACGCATCGCCGACGCCTCCGTCTTCCCCACGATCCCGGCGGTCAACCCCATGATCGGTGTGCTCATGGTCGGCGAGAAGGCCGCCGACCTGCTGCGCGACGCCGACAACCCCCACCGC
>NZ_VJYK02000185.1 GCF_007097205.2 Streptomyces alkaliterrae | reverse complement strand
GGCGGGGCGGGCGGTGGTCGCGGTGGCGAACCGCTTCCCGGTCACGACCCCGCGCAGGACACCGCGCAGGACACCGCGGGCGGCGTCGGCGGCGCGCCCTCCGCCGCGCCCGCCGGGGCCACCACCAGCTCCCTGCTGACCGCCATCGAGACACCGGACCTGGGCGGGTTGCGGCTGGCCGCCCTGCGGGACCTGCGCCGCTCGGCGCTCCAGGAGGAGGCCGACCTCAGCTATGTGCGGCGGCTGCTCCAGGGCCGCATCGACATCCTGCGCGCCGAGCTGAACCGCCGCGCACGGCCGGACGAAGCCGTCCTCGTCGACCGGCTGCCGGAGATCCTCGCCGACACCCCGACCGGCCGCCGCGCCTCCGCACGGCACGTCACCACCGGTCCGCCGCTGCGCGAGCACTACCGGCAGCTCGCCGAGACGATGCTCTCCGAGGTCGAGCTGTCGGACCTCACCGCCCGCACCGACGCCGAGCTGCGCGGCGCGCTGGAGCGGCTGGCGGACTACGAGCGGCGGGTGTCGGGGCAGCGGCAGTCCCTCCAGCGCACGGCGGACGACTGCGGCGCCGAGATCGCCCGCAGGTACCGTGAGGGGGAAGCACAAGTCGACGACCTGCTGGCCTGAGTGATCCTCTCCGGCGGCGGGCGTCCCGGAAGACCACGAGGTAAGGCCGCCGATGTCCTCGCCGACCACTCCCGCCGCGCCCGCCGCCCCGGCCGGCGACGCCCCCAACCCGGTACTCGCCGAGGTGGTGCGCTCCGGGTTCACCGAGGGCCGGCACCGGGGCGCGCTGGTGCTGCTGAACCCCGACGGCACGGTCGGGCGGACGCTGGGCGACGTCGTCTCCCCCGTCTTCCCCCGGTCGGCGAACAAGCCGGCGCAGGCGGCCGCGGTGCTGCGGGCCGGCCTCGACCTGTCCGGTGAGCGGCTGGCGCTGGCGGCGGCCAGCCACTCCGGCGAAACGTTCCATCGGGCACTGGCCGGCGAGATGCTGAAGGAGCACGGATTCGTCGAGGCGGACCTGGGCTGCCCGCCCGACCTGCCGCTGGACCGCGAGGAGGCCGACAACTACCTCGCCGCCGGCAACCGGCCCGCCCGGCTCACCATGAACTGCTCGGGCAAGCACGCCGCCATGCTCGCCGCCTGCGCGGCGAACGGCTGGTCGCACACGGACTACCTCGACGCGGACCACCCCTACCAGCGGCTCGTCGCCGACACCCTCGCGAAGGCCGCCGGCGAGCCCGTCGCCCACACCGGCGTCGACGGCTGCGGCGCCCCGCTGATGGCGATCTCGCTGACCGGCCTCGCCCGGATGTTCCGCCACTTCGTGACCGCCGAGCCCGGCAGCGCCGAACGGCGCGTCGCCGACGCCATGCGCGCCCACCCCGAGTACGTCGCCGGCACCCGCCGGCACGACACCTGGCTGATGCGGGAGATCCCCGGCGTGCTCGCCAAGATGGGCGCCGAGGCCGTGCAGGCCGTGGCGCTGCCGGACGGGCGGGCGCTCGCCCTCAAGCTGGACGACGGCGGCGCGCGGGCACTCGGCCCGGTGCTGGCGCGGGCGCTGCGGCTGCTCGGCCTGGACGCGGCCGAGCACCCGGTGCTCGACCGCGTCGGCGCCGCTCCGCTGCACGGCGGTGGCCAGGTCGTCGGCGAGGTACGCGCCGCGTTCTGACCGACCGGCGGGTCAGTCCTTCTTCGCCTCCGCCTTCGCCTTCGCGAAGTTGTCGGCGATCTCCTTCGTGATCGCCTTCAGCGCCGGATCGCCGGTGGCCGGGTCGTAGTGCGGCTCCCGGTAGTCCGCCGCGCCCGGCACGCCGCCGCCGGCGTTGTTGCCGCGGAACTCGACCTCGATGTAGGTGTCGTCACCGACGAGGACGGTCGCCGTCACGGTGGCCGTCCCGCCCTGCCCGAACTCGCCCGGCAGCTCCCGGATGTGCGTGCAGTGCTGGACGAACGCCTTCCTGCCGACGCCCGAGAGGCTCTTCGGCGGTTGGCAGTCGGGGTCTCTCAGGGCCCGGCGGTCGGCCGCCTTGCGCCGCCGGTCGTACTGGAACTCGCCGTCCGTCGGGTAGGTGACGGTGTGGATGCGCAGGCCGCCGCTCGGGTGCTTCTCCCGGGGCCCGCCGGGCGTGCGTGCCGCGCGGCCGCCCGGCCACCGGCAGTTCTCCTGCGCCACCGAGCCGCCGTGGGTGCCCGGCGTCGGGGTGCCCGGGTTCCGCACCAGCGTGCCGACGCTCTTCGCGCTGACGTACCGGCAGGCGCCCTCCTTCGCGGTCGTCCCCGAGCCGCCGCTGTCACCCTTGTCCTTGGCGAGTTCGGCGGCGACCACGCGCGCCACCTCCAGCGCGCCACCGGTGTCCTTCTTCACGCTGTCCGCGCTTCGGTACTCGACCGTGACGAACCAGAGGTTGGCACGTGTCACCAGATGTCCCCAGCGCTTGCCGGAGAGCGCGTAGCTCTGGAAGAACGCCTCGTCCCCCACGTCGCCCCGCTCGGTCAGCTCGCTCATGTCCCGCTTCAGACCGGAGCTCAGCTCACCCTTGCGGTGGCGTTCGAGGACGTCCTCACGGCGCTTCCTGTCCTCGGCGAACTTCTCCTTCGCGAAGTCCAGCGAACTCTTGCCGGCCGCCTCGTCCGGGTCGCTCGCCCACACCTTGACGGCCAGCCCACGATCGTCGCCGAGGTACTTGATCCAACTGCACTCGAGGTTCGTCTGCTCCGTCCCGCGCCACGGCGAGCGGCCGCCGGTGTTGCGGTGCCGGGCGTCGGCGGGAACGAGGCCCTTGCGGAGCTTCTCCGGCACCATCGCGCAGAGCTGGTCCACGGTCAGCGCGCGCGGCCGGGTGGTGGTGTCCACCTTCGCCTTCTCCGCGTCGCCCGCGCCGTCCTCGCCGCCGCCGCTCCCGGCCCCGCCGGGAGGCGGTGAGTCACCAGGGCGGGCCGAGGACGCGTTGTCGCCGTCCTTGTCCCTGCCGCCGAGCAGCTGCACGCCGGCGAAGACACCGCCGCCCAGCACGGCGACGGCCGCCACCACGGCGACCACGATCTTCCCCTTGCCCCCGGACGACCGTGCGGGGCGCGGCGGCCCGCCGGGGCCGCCGGGCGTCCCGGGGCCGGGCGGCACTCCCGGCCCGCCGGGCCCGCCAGGGCCCCAGCCCGCGCCGGGCGGCCCGGGCGGCGGTCCGTACGGCGGCCCCTGCGGCGCGCCGGGCGGCACAGGCGCCTGCCCCGACGGCGGCTGGCCTCCGGGACCGTACCCGGGCGCCGGTCCGTAGCCGGGCGGCCGGCCGCCGGGCGGCGGCCCGAAGCCGCCGTCCGGCTGACCGAACCCCTGCGGCTGCCCGAACCCGGGGGCCTGACCCGGGTCCCGCGGCGGATGTCCCGGCGAATGTCCCGACGGACCTCCCGGCGGGCCGCCCGCCGCTCCTCCCTGCCCGTCCGGCGGCTGCTGGCCCCCGGACGGCGGCGGTGCCTGGTGGTGCGACATGCCTCTCACCTCTCCTGCTCAGATGCTGCTCAGAGCCGGTGTTCCGAGGCCGCATCCCACGGGGCGCCCGGAACCCGGAGGGGCGGGAAAACAGAGCGGGGCCGGGCGCCGGAGCCCGCGCTCCCACCGGCCCTTCCGGCCCTTCCGGCCGGAGCGGCGCCGTCACCTTTCGGGCGCTTCACCACGGCCCGGTTTCGCGCTCGACATGGCCGCACACGTCCCCCGATCCCCCGATTTGGAACGCGCTCACCCTACCCGCCGCCCCCGCCGGTCACGCCGAGCGCGTCACCGGCGCCGGCAATACGCTTGGTGAGATGGGTACTTCGGATCCAATGACGCGCACACTCGCGGACGACGACCCCGAGGACGTCCACGACTGGCTGCGCGCGGTCGCCACCGGGTTCCTCCAGTCGGCCGTCTCCGAGGAGGAGCTGCGGGCACGCGCGGGTGCGATCGATCCGGAACGCACCCAGGGCGCGTACGTCGACGGCCGCTGCGTGGCGACCTTCCGCACGTTCGCCCAGCGGCTGACCCTGCCCGGCGGCCGTGACGTGCCGTGCTGCGCGGTCACCCAGGTGACCGTCACCGCCACCCACCGCAGACGCGGTCTGATGAGCGCGATGATGCGGCGGGCGCTCGCGGCGGCGAAGGAACGCGGCGAGGTCTGCGCCTCGCTGATCGCCGCCGAGTACCCGATCTACGGCCGCCACGGCTTCGGCCCGGCCACCCGCGCGACCGACTTCCAGGTGGACCTCACCCGAGCCGGCACCGACCGCGCCGCCCGGGCAGCCGACACCGGGCCCGGTACCGGGCGGATCGACCTGGTCACGCCCGAGGAGCTGCGGGCGGTCGGCCCGGCGGTGCACGAACGGTTCCGCGCACTGCCCACCAGTGCCGGCGCCATCGACCGCTCGGCGCGCTGGTGGCTCGCCCACACCGGCGGGCTGCGCTGGCCGGGTGACGAGCGGCGCGACCTCTTCCACGCCGTGTACCGGGACCGGGACGGCACCGTCCAGGGCGTCGCCTCCTACCGGCACGACCAGCGGTGGCGCAACTCCGTACCCGCCGGCACCCTCGGCGTCGACGAACTGACGGCCGTCACCGCCGAGGCCGAACTGGCCCTGTGGCGCTACCTGTTGTCCGTCGACTGGACGGTGACGGTGTCCGCGGACCGACGCGCCCCCGACGACGTGCTGCCGCTGCTGCTGCCCGATCCGCGCGCCGCGCGGATCGCCCGCCACCACGACCTGCTGTGGCTGCGCCCGCTGGACGTACCGGCGCTGCTCTCCGCCCGCGACTACCGGACCGCCGGCAACCTGGTACTGGAGGTCCGCGACGACGCGGGGCTCGCCGGCGGCCGCTACGCCCTGGACGCCACCGCGCAGGGCGCTCGCTGCGAACCGACGACGCTGACGGCCGATCTGACGCTGAGCGTGGCCGACTTGGGCTCCCTCTGCCTGGGCGGGGAGGCGGCGAGCCGACTCCTCCGACTGGGCCGACTCGACGAACACCGCCCGGGCGCCGCCGACCACGCCGACCTCCTCCTGGGCACCCGCCGCCTCCCCTGGTGCCAGGACATGTTCTGACCCCGCCGCAGGTGCCCGCCGCCGTCGAGCCCGGGCGGACCGGGCTCGACGACCCGTGGGCGTTCCGCGGCGCATGGTTCTGTACGGGGGCGGTCCGGCGGGTGATAGTGGTGCGATCCTGTCCCCCTGCTCCCTGGACGGCCGGTATGCGTCATCTCCTGGATTCGGCAGAGTGTGTGGTCCTCGGCTTCGACGGGCCGGTGTGCCGGCTGTTCGTGCGGCACCCCGCGCAGGACGTCGCCGCCCGGCTTCGGGCGCTGCTCCCCGACAGCGGGCGGCAGCCGCCGCCCGGCGACGTCGAACCCGACCATCCGCTGGCGGTGCTGCGTGCCGCGCTCGACGGGCCGTCCGACGAAGGGCTCGCCCGGCGTGTCGGCGACCTCCTCGCCGCCGAGGAGCTGGCCGCCGCCGCGACGGCGTGGCCGACCCCGTACGCGGACCAGCTGATCCGCACCCTGCACGCCACCGGGCGCCGACTGGCCATCGTCAGCGACCACGCCCCGGAGGCCGTCGAACGCTACCTTCGCGGCCGGGGATTGGAAACACTGTTCGAGGGGAACGTGCACGGTCGGGACGCCGCGCACCCGCTTCCGCTGCCCGACCCCGACGTACTGCGCCGCGCCCTGACCTCCACCGGCTCGCCGCCGGAGGCCGCCCTGTTCGTCGGCGACTCCGCACGCGGGCTGGCCGCCGCCCGTGCGGCGGGCGTGACCTTCCTGGCGTACGCGCGCGACGAGCAGCGCGGCTCCCGTCTCGCCGCCGCCGGCGCCGAGCACGTCGTGCCCTCGCTGCTCGAGCTGGTGGACGCGCTGCACGCGCCCCGCGTCGGCTGACCGCACCACCGGGCCCCCGGCTACGTACAGTGGCTTCACGGCCGCCGTCGGCGGCCGTGGGCGCGACGCAGCACGAGCCGGTGCGGCTCGACGATCGATGGGAGCGCAGATGACAGCAGACGAGCCCGCGCACGACCCCGAGGTACTGAAGCTCGCCGCGAAGGTCTTCGAGCTGGCCAGGCAGGGCGACCGGGACGCCGTCTCCGCCTACGTGGACGCCGGCGTGCCGCCCAACCTCACCAACGACCGGGGCGACTCGCTGGTCATGCTCGCCGCCTACCACGGCCACGCGGACGCCGTCCGGGCGCTGCTGGAGCGCGGCGCCGACCCGGACCGCAGCAACGACCGGGGCCAGACGCCGCTGGCCGGTGCGGTCTTCAAGGGGGAGAAGGAAGTGATCCGCGCCCTCCTCGACGGGGGCGCGGATCCGGCCGCCGGGACTCCGAGCGCGATCGACACGGCACGGATGTTCGGCAAGGACGAGCTTCTGGAGTTGTTCGGCGCCCAGTAGTCCGCCCCGGGCGGTCCGGCCCGGGCAGTCCGCCCGGGACTCCGGCGGGCGCCGCGGGCGGCGGGGTTCACGGCGTCACCCGCGCGCCCCGACCACCTCCCCCTCCGGGGTGTCCGGCGCACCCGACATCGGGGCCGCGGCGACGGGCTCGCCGTGGCCGCCCTCGCCGTGGCCTCCCTCGCCCGGCCGCACGTTGCGCAGCAGCACGGCCACCAGAACGGCGACCACCGTGATCATCGCGGCGCTGGTGTACGCGGTCAGGTGGAGTCCGCTCACGAACGCCTTGCCCGCGGCGTCCATCAGCGCGCCGCCCACCTCGGCCGGGAGCCGTTCGGCGACGGCCGCCGCGCCTCCGATGGTGTCCAGCGCGGGACCGGCCGCCTCGGCCGGCACCCCGGCGGGCAGGCCGTCCGTCATCTGCGAGCGGTAGACGGCGGTACCGGCGCTGCCGATCACCGCGATGCCCAGCGCCATGCCCATCTCGGTGCCGGTCTCCGACAGCGCGGACGCGGTGCCGGCCCGCTCGGGCGGCGCGCCTGCGATGATCATGTCGGTGCCGAGTGCCATCGTGGGGCCGAAGCCCAGGTGCAGCACGACCAGCGCGCCGATCACGGCGACCGCCGAGGAGTCGGGGCCGACCTGGGCCAGCATCAGCACGCCGACGACCGACACCAACAGCCCGGCACCCATCAGGTACGCGTGCCGCGTCAGGCGCAGCATCGCCGGCGCCCCGAGGACCGTCACCAGACCGGCCAGCACGGCCGGCAGCCCGTACAGGCCCGCCTGGAACGGCGACAGGCCGAGCACCATCTGGAGGTACTGGCCGATGAAGAACATCATGCCGCCGCTGGCGAACACCGTCAGTCCGACCGCCGCGAGGGAGATCGTGAAGCCACGGTTGGCGAACAGGCCCAGGTCGACAAACGGCTGCTTCTGACGCCGCTGCCGCCGCAGGAAGACCGCGCCGACCGACAGACCGGCCACCATCGCCAACACCGGTACCAGGCTGAGCCCGTGCTCGGCCGTCTTCTTGATGCCGTAGACGAAGGAGAGGACCGTCACCAGCGAGAGCACGGCGCTGAGCACGTCCAGCCGGCCCGGGGCCGGGTCCTTGAACTCCGGCAGCAGCAGCGGCCCGGCCGCCAGGAGCACCACCATCACGGGCACGTTCAGCAGGAACACCGAGCCCCACCAGAAGTGCTCCAGCATCGCGCCGCCGACGAGCGGTCCGGCGCCCGCACCCAGCATGAAGCTGGACAACCACACGCTGATGGCCACTGTCCGCTGCTTCGGGTCGTGGAACATGTTGCGGATCAGCGACATCGTGGACGGCATCAGCGTGGCCCCGGCGAGTCCGAGCACCGCGCGGGCGGCGATCAGCTGGCCGGGGCTGCTCGCGAAGGCCGCCAGCACGGACGCCGCGCCGAAGGCGGCACCGCCGATCATCAGCAGCTTCCGGCGGCCGATGCGGTCCCCGAGCGTGCCCATGGTGATCAGCGAGCCGGCGATCAGGAAGCCGTAGATGTCCACGATCCACAGCAGTTGGGCGCTGCTCGGTGAGAGGTCGGCGCTCAGATGCGGCACCGCGAGGTGCAGCACGGTCATGTCGAGGGAGATCAGCAGGGTCGGCATGGCGAGCACGGCCAGCCCGATCCACGCCCGCCTGTCCGCGCGCCGTGGCACGGATTCGGTGTCGGAGTTCTTGATGTCGGAAGTCATGGCGGCCACGCTAGGACTTCAACATAACTTCAAGTCAAACCGTTTCCGCGCCGGGAGCGAGGAGTTGGACAAGCCCGGTCAGATCCTCGGCGGCGTGGTCGCCGCCGGCCAGCCGCAGCCGCATGAAGTCCGCGAGCGGACCGAGCAGCGCGGTGCTGACGCCCTGCTCCTCCGCGGTGGCCAGCACGTTCCGGATGCCGGCGGCCTGCATCCCCAGGTTGGAGACGACGTCGGTGGTGTGGTCGCCCGTGTCGATCCGCCGCGCGTACTCCGGCCCGGCCTCGCCCATCGCGGTCAGCCACGCCCCGACGTCGCCCGCCACCTCGCCGGCGTCGATCCCCGCCGAGCGCGCCAGCGCGAAGGCGTGCAGCAGCCCGCCGAACATCCCGTACATCGCGCTGAGCAGCGCCACGTCCCACAGCGCCGCCGCCCCCGGGTCCTCGCCCTTGTAATGGGCGGCGCCGAACGTGTCGAGCAGCGGCCGGTGCTCCCGGAAGACGCGTTCGCTTCCGCTGTAGTAGAGGAAGGCGTGCGGACCGCCGATCATCGGCGGTACCGCCATGATGCCGCCGTCCAGGTAGTCGCCGCCCTGCCCGCGCACCAACTCGGCCACCCGGCGGGCCTGTTCCGGCGTGCCGTTGGTCAGGTTGACGACGGCCCGCCCCGCCGCCCCGACACCGTCCAGCGCCTGCAGCACGGTGTCCTCGTCCAGCAGGCAGACAACCGTCAACGGACTCGCGCCGACCGCCTCGCCCGGCGAACCGGCGACCACCGCCCCCCTCTCGGCCAGTGCTTCCGCCCGGGCCGCCGTCCTGTTCCACACCGTCACCCGGTGCCCCGCGTCGAGCAGCGCCCGCGCCAGTTCGCGCCCCATCGCCCCGAGCCCGAGCACACTCACCTCGGTGTCCTTCATGTCCGTCCTCCCCGCTTCGATCTCCATGCCCCCAGCCTCCGCCAGGCCCCGAAGACGATCAAGAACGCACTTCGAAGTGCGTGGTTACCGAAAGGTGCGTGGTTACCCGAAGGTCCGCTTCCTGCGCGACACTTGGACGCGACCAGGAGCGACCGGGGGTGGAGATGGCCGAGCAGCGGTACCAGTGCGGGCTCGACGCCGCGATGCACGTCATCAGCGGCAAGTGGAAGGTGCTCATCCTGTGGGCGCTCGACGAACACGGCACGTGCCGCTTCGGCGAGTTGCGGCGCACGGTCGGGGCCTCCGAGAAGGTCCTCACCCAGCACCTGCGCGAACTCGAACGCGACGGCATCGTGCGACGCGCGGTGGTCGTCGAGGAACCACCGCGCGTCGTCGAGTACAGCCTGACCGAGGAGGGCCACCGCCTCAACGAGGCCCTGGGCCCCCTCGGCGACTGGGGCCGACGCCGCATGGCCCCGACCGGCTGACCACGGGCACCTCAGCCGAGCCGGTGCCCGGTGGTCGCGTCCACGTGGTCGGGCACCTCCTCGTGCCGGTCCCCGACCGTCAGCGTCCCCGTCGGCTCGAAGAGCAGCAGCGACGCCCCGCCCGGCGAGACCGGCCGGTGCTCGACACCGCGCGGCACGACGAACACCGCCCCGCGCTCCAACGTCACCACCCGCTCGGCCGGACGGCCGTCGGCGTCCGGCTCCCCGTCGCGAAGCTCGATACCCAGCTCCCCCTCGACGACGAGGAAGAACTCGTCCGTGTGGTCGTGCGCGTGCCACACGTGCTCGCCCTCGACCTTGGCGATCCGGACGTCGTAGTCGTTGACCTGGGCGACGATGCGCGGACTCCAGAGCTCGGTGAACGAGGCGTAGGCGTCCGCGAGTTGAACCGGTTGCTTCTGCATGTCGACGATCCTGCCGGAAAACCGCTGGAGCGCGGGCCCGGGCGGTTGCTACGGTCGCTCGCGACGTGACCCGGAGCCCGCTGCACGCCGCGCTCCCCTACCGGGCCGCCCGGCCCTGGAGAGAAGTGTTTATGACCCGGCCCGCGCCGAGCGCGCCTCACCGCGACGCGGCCACGGACGCCCACGTCCGCTGACCGACCGTCCACCGCGACCACGCCCCACGCCTACGGCCCGACCCGATACGCGATACGGCCAGGCCCCCGAGGCCCGCTCGGCCTGCTCCTGCTGCTTCCTCTTCCCGAAATCCAGCAAGGAGTACTCCGGGTGTCCGACAACACCAAGAGCAACACCCCGCCGTCGCTGCGCACCGACACCTTCGGCTGCGTCCGCTGCGGGCTCACCGTGACGACGTTCTCCCCCGACGGCGAACGCCGCGACCACTGCCCCAGCTGTCTCTACTCGCGCCACGTCGTCGACCAGGCGGCCGGCGGGCCGTCCGACTGCGGCGCCCGCATGGCGCCGATCTCCATCGCCGTCCCGCGCGACGGCCGTTGGGCGGTCATCCACCGCTGCGTGCGCTGCCACGAGCTGACCTCCAGCCCCGTGTGCGTCGACGACAACCAACTGGTGCTGATGCGCACGGCGGTCCGCCCACTGGCCCAACCACCGTTCCCCCTCGAAGCCTTCGGCGACCTGTGAAAGGGGCGGTGACCACCATGCCACGCAGAACCTCCGCCCCCCGCGACAACAACTCCCCCGCGGCCCGCCGCGGGGGAGGCCGCGGGACCCGCCGCACCGGCCGCCGCTCGAGTGACCGCTCGAGTGACCGCTCGGGTGACCGCCGCCCGCAGCGCCGCAAGGACGTGCTGCACGGCCCGCGCGGCGAGTCCGGCGACGCCTTCCGGTGCGTCGGCTGCCGCCTCGACGTGCCCGTCGACGCACCCGGCACAGCCCACCGCAACCACTGCCCGCACTGCCTCACCAGCCGCCACGTCGACGGGCGCGTCCCCGGCGACCGCGCCGAGAAGTGCGGCGGCCGGATGACCGCACTCAGCCTGTCCGTCCGCGACGACGGCGAATGGCTGCTCGTCCACCAATGCCTCACCTGCGGCACACTCAAAGCCAACCGCGTGGCCGGCGACGACAACGCCCTCCCCCTCATCCGCCTGGCCCTACGCCTATAT
>NZ_VJYK02000184.1 GCF_007097205.2 Streptomyces alkaliterrae | reverse complement strand
GATTGGCGTTGGAGGGGGAGGTTTTTGTACAGTGGCGAAACAAAGTGGTTCCGCCCGTTCCCGTCACCTGACAGACGGGTTTCCCTGACCGGCGGGCGGAGCCACTGGGTTCGCCGCGCCCCACCGCGAGAGCGCGCCGCGCCCGCCGGGCAACCGCCTCCCGCCACCAGCGATTCGGAGCACCCATGACCGACGCCGCCCCAGTCGAACTCGCCGCCCGCGCCCTGCTGCTCGACATGGACGGCACACTGGTCAACTCCGACGCCGCCGTCGAACGCGTCTGGCGCGGCTGGGCCGCCGAACAGGGCCTGGACCCCGACCGCGTCCTGGCCGTCGTGCACGGCCGACAGGGCTACGCCACCATGGCCGCACTCCTCCCGGACCGTCCCATGGAGCTGAACCACGCGGACAACCGGCGGCTGCTCGCCGAGGAGACCGCCGACACCACCGGGATCGTCGCCATACCCGGCGCCGCCGCGTTCCTCGCCGCGATCAGCGCCGTCCCGCACGCGCTGGTCACCTCCGCCGACCGGGCGCTCGCCGAGGCCCGGATGACTGCGGCGGAACTGCCGATGCCGACCCTGCGCGTCACCGCCGAGTCGGTCACCGCCAGCAAGCCGGACCCCGAGGGCTTCCTCAAGGCCGCCGCCGACCTCGGCGTCCCGGTGGCCGACTGCGTGGTGCTGGAGGACAGCGAGGCCGGCGTCAACGCCGGACTGGCCGCCGGGATGCGGGTACTGGGCGTCGGCCCGCGCGCCCGGACGCTGGGCGCCACCGCCTGGGTCCCCGACCTGACGGCCGTCACGGTCCTGCGGGGCGCCGACGGCGACGCCGTGCTGCGACTGGCGGGCTGACCGGCCTCTACGACCGGCCGGCGGTCCCGCCCGGGCTCGCGTCGCGTCGGCTCGGGCCGCGTCGGCTCGCGTCGCGGTTGCTCGCGTCGCGTTGTTCGGCGAAGGTGACCGGGGCGTCGAAGGCGGCACGCCGCGTCGCGCGGCGCAGCGCGCGCAGCACCACCGGGCCGAGTGTCAACGTCAGTACGACGGTCAGGGCCGCCCTCGGCAGGTCCCAGCCCAGCGACGTCGCCAGCCAGTACGCCACGAAGCGCGCCAGGTTGGCGGCGAGCGGGTCGCCCGGCACGAACGAGATGCCGCTGCCGAGGCCCGCGATGTACGTCCAGCCCTGGAGGTTCATCACCAGGCCGTAGCCGACCGACGCCACCGCGCCGTACCCGGCGATCAGCAGCAGCTCGCGGCGACCGCGCAGGGTGTCCGCGCCCGGCAGCAGCCCGGCGCCCATCGCCACCCAGCCCATCGAGAGCATCTGGAACGGCATCCACGGCCCCACGCCGCCGGTCAGCAGCGCGGACGCGAACATGCAGACCGCGCCGAGCACAAAGCCGAAACCCGGCCCCAGCACCCGACCGGCCAGGATCATCAGGAAGAACATCGGCTCCAGCCCGGCCGTGCCCGCGCCCAGCGGGCGCAGCGCCGCCCCGGCGGCGGCCAGCACGCCCAGCATCGCGATGGATTTCGCGCCCAGGCCGGTGTCCGCGATCGTCGCGACGACCACGGCGATGAGCAGCGGCAGCAGCGCGGCGAACAACCAGGGGGCGTCCCGCGAGTGGGCGAGCCCCGACGCCGAGTCGGCCAGCAGCGGCCAGCCGAACGCGGCGACGCCGATCGCGGACACCAGCGCGAGCGCCACCGTCGAGCGCGGCCCGAGCCGTACCGCCCGCACCTGGCGCTCCGGCGCCGCGCCGGCGTGCGCGCCCGCGCTCGCGTTCACGCCGTCACCTCCAGCGCGCTTCTGACCTGCGGAACGGTCAGCCACGGCTGCGGCGCGAGGATCTTCGCGACCTGCGGCGCGAACGCCGGAGAGGAGACGACGACCTCCTCCGTCGGGCCGTCCGCGACCACCTCGCCCTGCGCCAGGATCACCACCCGGTGGGCCAACTCCGCCGCCAGCTCCACGTCGTGGGTGGCCAGCACGATGCCGTGGCCCTCGGCCGCCAGCCCGCGCAGCACGGTGACCAGGCGGGCCTTGGCCGCGTAGTCCAGCCCGCGCGTCGGCTCGTCGAGCAGGATCAGCGGCGGCGCGGCGGTCAGCACCACGGCCAGCGCCAGGGCGAGCCGCTGCCCCTCGGAGAGGTCGCGGGGATGCGTGGTGTCGGCGATGCCCGGCAGCAGCCGCGCCACCAGCGCCCGGCAGGTGCCGTCCGCCGCACCTGCGTCCCGGTCGGCGGCCGCGCACTCGGCGGCGACGGTGTCCGCGTACAGCAGGTCCCGGGGCTCCTGCGGCACCAGGCCGACGTGCCGCAGCAGTTCCGCCGGCCGGGTGCGGTGCGGCACGAGGCCGCCGACGGTCACCGATCCCGCCGCCGGCGGGTGGGAGCCCACCAGCGCGCCCAGCAGCGTGGACTTCCCGGCGCCGTTGCGCCCCATCAGCGCGACGGTCTCGCCCGCGCCGACCCCCAGCGAGACCCCGTGCAGCACGTCCCGGCGGCCGCGTCGCACCGAGAGCCGGTCCGCCTCGGCGACCGCGCCGCCCTCGGCGCCGCGACCCTCCTCGGGGCGCTCGGCGGCGGGGGAGTGGCCGACCAGTCGTTCCCGCAGCCCAGCGGCGCGTCGGCGGGCGTCCCGCACCGACAACGGCAGCGGCGACCAGCCGGCGATCCGGCCCAGCTCCACCACCGGCGGCCGGACCGGGGAGACCTCCATCAACGCGGCCGGGTCGCCCAGCCTCGGCGGCTCGCCGGGCCCGGGCAGCAGCAGCACCTGGTCGGCGTACTGCACCACCCGCTCCAACCGGTGCTCGGCCATCAGCACCGTGGTGCCCAGGTCGTGGACAAGGCGCTGGAGGACGGCCAGCACCTCCTCCGCGGCGGCCGGGTCCAGCGCGGAGGTCGGCTCGTCCAGCACCAGCACCCGCGGGTGCGGCGTGAGCACCGAACCGATCGCCACCCGCTGCCGCTGCCCGCCGGAGAGCGAGGCGATCGGGCGGTCCCGCAACTCGACCAGGCCCAGCAGGTCCAGCGTCTCCTCCACACGCCGCCGCATGGTGGCCGGTGGCAGGCCCAACGACTCCATGCCGTAGGCGAGTTCGTCCTCGACGATGTCGGTGACGAAGTGGGCCAGCGGGTCCTGCCCGACGGTGCCCACGACGTCGGCGAGTTCGCGCGGGCGGTGGGTGCGGGTGTCGCGGCCGTCCACGGTGACCCGGCCGTGCAGGGTGCCGCCGGTGAAGTGCGGGACAAGCCCGGAGACGGTACCCAGCAGTGTCGACTTACCGACCCCGGACGGGCCGACGAGCAGCGCCAACTCGCCCTCGGGAACGGTCAGATCGACATCCCGGATCACCGGTGCCTCATTGCCCTCGTAGCGGACGGACACCTGCTCGAAGCGGATCACGGTTTCCTCTCCCGGTCTCCCGGTTCCTGTTCCACGGCCCGGCGGCGCCGGGGGTCGGCGGTCGACCGAGCCGAGGTCGCGGCGGTCGACGGGCCCGGGGCCCCGACCCGTCCCGGTACCGGGGCCCCGACCCGCTCCGGCACCGGGGCCAGCACCGCCGGCAGCAGCCCGACCAGCACGCCGAGCGTCGCCGCCAGCGGTAGCGTCGGCGCCGTCAGCGGCACGGCCGGCGGGTTGGCCGCCGCCGGATCGGCGGCCGCCGTCCAGATCATGACCGCCGCCACCGCCACTCCGGAGCCGCCGACCAGCCAGGCCCGCGCGCCGAACCGGTCCGGGCGGTAGCGGGTGCGGACCGCGCGTCGGCCGCCCAACCGCAGCCCGGCGAGGGCCGCCGCCAACCCGAGCAGCAGCAACGGCAGTCCGAACCGGGCACCCTCGGCGGCCAGCAGCGCGTACGTGCCGACGCACACCCCCAGCAGCCCGCCGAGTGTGAGCACATGGGTGACCAACCGCACCCGGCGCGGCACCTGGGCGCTGCGCCCGTACCCCCGGGCGTCCATTGCCGCCGCGAGCGCCACCGAACGCTCCAACGCGCCCTCCAGTACCGGCAGGGCCACCTGCAGCACCGCCCGCACCCCGCGGTCGTTCCGGCCGCGCAGCCGCCGCGCCGCGCGCAGCCGCTGAACGTCGGCGACCAGGTTCGGCGCGAACGTCATCGCGACCACCACCGCCACACCGGCCTCGTACAGCGCGCCCGGCAGCGACTTCAGCAGCCGCGCCGGGTTCGCGAGCGCGTTCGCCGCGCCGACGCAGACCAGCAGCGTCGCCAGTTTCATCCCGTCGTACAGCGCGAACAGCAGGCCCTCGGCCGTCACCCGGCCGCCCAACCGCACGCCCTGCGCCCAGTCCGGCAGCGGCACTTCCGGGAGGGTGAACAGCACATGCGTGCCGGGGATCGGCGAGCCGAGCACCACGGCGAACAGCAGCCGGATGACCAGCACCAGCAGCCCCAGCCGCAGGAACGTTCCGTAGGAGCGGGCCCACGGCGCGTCCCCGCGCCGCGCGGCCACCACGTAGCCGGCGACCGCCACCAGCAGGAGCAGCAGCAGCGGGTTTGTCGTCCGGGAGGCCGCCGTGGCCAGGCCCAGCGCCCAGATCCACCAGGCGCCCGCGTGCAGGGCGTTCGCCCGGGTCTCACGCGGCGCGAGCAGGGCGCCCAGCCGATGCCGCGCGCCTGGCGCGCGCCCGGCGCGCGCGGCCGCGCCACGCCCGGCCGCGCCACCGCCGTACGTGTTGTCGTCGGAGGTACGCCCGTTCATGACCTGCGACGCCGTACCTGCCATACGGCTCCGCCGGCCAGCACGACAAGCACCACCCCGCCGAGCCACAACGGCACGCCGCCGCCGTCGCTCTTCCCGCCATCCGCCGGACCGCGCTCGCCGCCCACGGCGACGCGTTCGCCGCAACCCGAACGGGGATAGCCGGCGATCGCGCACAGCAGCGCCGACGAGTCGTAGCGCAGCGGCGGCGCGACCGCCGCCAGGGCGTCGGCGGCGCTGGCGTCCGGCGCCACGACGGCGCACTCGGTCCGGCGTGCCGGCGGCGTCTCACCGGCCGGCGCGTCCGCCCGGGTCCCCGGGTCGATGACCAGCGCCACCCGCTTCCGCCCGTCCTCCTCCGCCGTGTCGCCGCAGACGGCGGCGAAGTCGGCCGGGCCGCGCGGTGTCGTCGCGTCCGCCGAGTCCTCGCTGACCGCGAACCGGAAGCCGACCACCGCGCCGTCCACCGGCCGCAGACTCGCCGGGCCCTGCGTGGCGTAACTCCACCGCTCGCCGGACCGATCCCACGTCCAGAACGACCAGTAGCGGTAGCCGGAATCGGCGGCGGCGGCACCCGCGCCGCCGAACAGCAGCCCGGCGACGGCGGCCAGCACCAGCCCGACCACCGCGCCGGCGCGCCCGACCGCCACCGGCGCCCGCCGGGCCACGGCCGAAACGCGCCCGACCACCGCTCGCCGCCTCACTCGTCCTTGCCCGACCCGGCGTCGCCGCTGCCGCCCTCCTGCTGCTTCTTCTTCCGCAGGCTCATCACCAGCCCGATGCCGACACCGGCCAGTACGCCGACGCCGAGCAGCCACATCACCGGGGCGGCGGAGTCCTTGTCGCCGTTGTCACCCTCACCGCCGTCCCTCGGCGTCGCCGCCTCGGCCGGCTCCGGACCGGTGGCGTTCAGCCGCTCGACGAGGTCGACGCCGCCGAAGTCGGCCGGGTCACCGCCGGACGCGTGCACGGCGAGAACCAGCTGACCGAGCGCGGCGGGGCTGTCCTCGACCCCCGGCCACTTGTCGAAGTTGGTCTCCAGCCAGCCCAGCGGCTGCTCCGCCGCCTTCAGATGGCCGCCCTGGGCGAGCGCGAGCGCCGCCTGGGCGGTGGTGCCGAAGTCCGGCTGGTCCTCCGAGCCGGGCATCGACGAGTCCAGCCGGCCGTCGTTCGCATCCAGCGCCCGGACCAGGTAGGCCGCGGCCGCGTCCGCGACGTCGGCCCGCGCGTAGCGGTCGCCTTCACCGCAGGTGGGCGCCTCGACGTCGATGTTCTCGGCGGCCGGCGATTCCTTGGCGACCGAGGCGAAACCGGCGCCCCGCGCCGCCAGCGCGGCGGCGACCGTCGCCAGGTCGTTCGGTGCCAGCGAGTCGTCCTCGGCCGGCTGGTAGGCGAACGCGCCGCGCTCGGCGGCCTTCGCGTCGCAGCCCAGCTGGAACGAGTCGAGCGCGTCGTACGGCGACCGCTCACCGTTCTTCGACCGGACGTCCGCCGGCTTCTCCCCGGCCGCAGCCAGCGCGCCGACGACGATCGCGGTGGAGTTGGCGTCCGAGGGGCTGCCCGGGTTGTAGCCCCAGCCGCCGTCCTTGTTCTGCACGGTCTTCAGCCAGGCCACCGAGTCCTTGACGACCTCGCCGTGCCCGCCGAGCACCGCGAGCGCCTGCACGGCCATCCCGGTGGCGTTGGTGTCCGCCGCGAGCTTCGCCGGGCAGGGCTCGGTGCTGTCCGCGCGGTACGCGGGGAACGCGCCGCCGTCGCACTGCTGCTCGGCGAGCCAGCTCACCGCCTTCCGGGCCGGCACGACACCGGCCGCGTCCTGCGCGAGCAGCGCCGTCGACTGCCGGAACACCCCGTCGTACTGCGGGTCCGCCTTGCCGTACAGACCGGACGGGAGCTTCGGCGACGGCGACTCGTCGGCCACGGCGGCGGGGGCGCCGAGCGCGCCCGCCGTGCCCAGTACGACGGTCGTCGCCAGTACCGCTGCGCTGCGACGCAGGAACATCTCGATGCCTTTCGTGAACGGGTCCCCAAGGCGGCTCCCGCCGCCCGCCGCGCCCACGCGCACCGGTGCACCGGGCTCAGCCTCCGCAGACCTCGACGGTGCCGGACGCCGCCCGCGGCCACGCCGCGGTCCGGCTCCGGGAGCCTTGTCCGTCACGCGGGCGTTCCGGCTCACGGCCCGGGACGCGCCCGGGTCCGCTCACGGCTGCGGGTCAGCGCCGGATTTCCACCGGCTTCCCCCACGTTCGGACGGGTTGTTGCACCCGACACGATAACCGCCCCGCGCCTTCAGGACCGGCGACGACCCCCCGCCGACAAACCCAGCCGGGACATGAGACCGCGCACGTCGGGAGCGCTCCGCCCACGTCAGCCAGGGGTCTCGCGTGGCCGCAGCATCACAGCGATCAGCCCCATGGCCAGCAGCAGGAAGGCCTGGATCAGAGCCAGTACCGAGTTGCCAGGGTGGAGTGGCCAGGCCCATGGCTGAGCAATACCGCCTGTCCGCCACCCGGCGGCCGCACACACCAGTGGTACAGCTGCCGAGAAGGCGACAGCCGCCTTCAGGCCCGCTACCGGCCGAAGCAGGAGCGCGACACCGACGTATCCGGTGGTGTTGCGGGCCATCTCGATGACCGCCGAGTCCGCGCCGAGGAGGTGGGCGGCAGCAGACGCTCCCCAGACCATCGTGACCCAGACCGCGACCCATGCCACCACGCGTACCGCACCGGACCGCACCGCTGTGTGCTCGGTTCGCGGATCGCCTCGGTGAACGCCCTGCAGAATCATTACCGCAGGAAGCAGAGCCACCAACTCGGCGACGACAAACTGCCCGGCCTGCCCGGTCAGGGCGGGCACCGGAATCTCACGCGAACCGATGGTGATCGCCAGGAACAGCGCGGTGACCGTCGCGATCGCCGCGCCCGGCGCGCCCCACGCCTTGATCCACCAGATCATCGCCCGGCTCCTGGAAGTTTCGCGGGATCAAGCACGGGCTTCGTGTGGCAGCTGGCGAGCGCGGAGGTATTCCGTTCGAACCACTCCCGCTGGACATGCCGGGGCTCCTCGGCGACCTTCAACGCCAACGCACGCGCGTCGTCAGTGCTCGAGTCTTCCTCTGGAAGGGGCAACCGGGTGGCCCGACCAAGCCACTCGGCCATGACGGGAAGGACCGCCGCCGCCGGATACGGATCACCGCTCCTGGCGCAGGCAGGCACCGGAGGCACCACCGACCACACCGTCGACTCGATGATGTCCGCCCGCTGGTAGTCACTCTCCACGCGCACCCGAAGCACACGCGTGTCCGGCGTCTTCGACGCCGAGGTGGAAACCGTGGCCGGCACGCGGAGGCCTGCAGTCGTCAGACGGTGGTGAGCCTCGCCCACCGCAGAAATGATCTTCTTCCGCTCAGGCGCGAGCTCGGGCCACAGGCACACTCTCGGCGCCTCCCCGGAACAGATGAGCTCGTCGTCCGGGCGTGCGGCTGTTGACGCCTCCAGGCCGGTGTTCCACACCAGCGCGGAAGCGGCCAGCACGCCTGAAGCCGTGACGAACACGGCGCATGCCACCGCGGCGACTCGGTGACGCATGGCAAGCAGTAGCGCGGTGGCCGCGATAAGGGTGATGGCGACAAGCGAGGCGGAGGCGACCCCGCGCTCTCCGGGAACGCTCTCCAGCAGGCAGCAACTCGTGAGGTCTCCGCCTATCAGATGCCGAAGCCACAGCGGTTCCACGGCCGGTGGATACGCAGACGTCACAAACCCGACGACGGACGCCACCGGAACCGCGATCAACGCGGGTACCACTTGCGCCAGCGCAAAACCGGCCAGCGAGAACGCGGTGATCAACAGCAACCACACGGCGACGATGAGCAGGGCGCGGCCGACATTCCCCGTGCCGGGAGCGGACACCGCCGCGACCACCGTCACCGCGGTCGCCATGGCAGTCGCTCCCATGGCGATCACCGGAAGCAGTAGAGGGAGGGCGATCCGAAGCGGACCTCGTGAGGGCGCCAGCACGGGGAGCTTCCCGCGCCGGACTCGGGTGCCTTCCCAGGCGCCGGAGCCCGCGCACACCGCGAGGACGAAGGCCAACGCGATCGTCGCGTCGCCGACGACGGCAGGCCAGTAGCCGCGGGTGGGATGAGCGGTCAGGTCATCTCTCAGAAGCAGGACCACGAATGCGGCGAGGAAAGGGGTCATCCAGGTCGCCGAGGACGACCGGAGCCAGGTGGACGTCCGCATGCGGTCACACCTCCCTGCGGATCATGCTCAGATACGCCGACTCCGCACGACGCCCGGCAACGGCCTGAGGGTCGGCGTGCCACAGGAAGCCGGGGACGTTCCCCTGGTACCGCACCTGCCCGGAGTCCAGCACGATCACCTCGTCATAGAGCTCGTCGAGGTCCTCGGTCTGGTGGGTGGAGACCACGACGGCCACCTGGCCCCGAAGAGAGTGCAGCAGGTCACGGAAGACCTGCCGCTGCGAGGGATCGAGCCCTGCGGTTGGTTCGTCCAGGAGAAGCAACTCCGCTCCATGGACAAGGGCGCCGGCAATGCCCAGGCGCCTCAGCTGACCGCCGGACAGCTGGTGGGACTTGCGTTGCGCCAGCGACGAGAGGTCGACGCGGGCGAGAGCGCCGCGCGCCTTTCGCCAGGCGTCCGAACGGTTCATGCCCTTGAGCCAGCCGACGTAGGCGGCCTGTTCACGCACGGTCAGCCCGGGTATCGGCGTGACGTCCTGCGGCAGCCAGCCCACGACGCGACGGTACGAAGCACGGCCTCGCCGCCCGACGGGCGAGCGCCCGTTCCAGGTGACGAATCCGGTGTCAGGAGAACGATAGGAGGAGGCGAGGCCCAACAGGGTTGATTTCCCTGCCCCGTTGGGTCCGAGCAGCACCGTACAGCCGGCGGCGAGCTCGGCGCCGAACCGGTCCAGTACGGGCGGCGCCTTGCGGGCGTACGAGTAGGTGCAGCGGTCGAAGACCAGTGTCACGAGTCGTGGTCCTTGGCGAAGTGGGGAGTGGCGTTGACACACACTGCGGACGCCGGCAACCCGGTCGTGGTTGCCGGCGTCCGCGCCGGTCAGGCGATCACCATTCGATCACGACGGGCTTCGCGTCCAGGCGGTATCCGATCACAGCGCCGTTTGATCCGGCCCAGAGTGAAGTGGAGACCCCGAAGAGAACTCGGAAGGGTCACCGTTGCCCGGCTATCGGTGTGCATCACAACGAAGTGCTGATCGTGTTCCTTGGGGGAGGGGGAGGGCGGGATCAAGCCAGGTATCCCGACGGCGTTGATCCCGTTCGCACTTCGTGGTTCATTGACTCCAAGCCGGGGCACACGCTGCCCTGCTCGGCAATCGGGAGGGGAATACCGTGCAGCACGAGGCAACAGCGTCGACTGGCCCCCGCTTCAGGAAGGTCGCGACCGCAGTAGCCGCAACCATTGCGCTCACCTCGATGGCCACGCCATCCGTGGCCGCTGACTTCACGAGTGATCAGTCGGCTTCTCCTTCGCTTGCTTCGCAGCAGGCCACTGAGAAGTACCAGCCAGCCTTATCAACTGCTGACATCGTGGTGATCTGCAAGAACAACGGCAGACACCACGTGGTGAGAACGTATTTTCGCGGGATTCACAGATACACACTTCGATGCGGCACCGACACGTGGGGATGGAAGCACATCAAGCATCGATGGAGTCGGTCCTTCGACAACAAGATCAGCAATGCCATAGCCGACGGGCGACAGGTCCTCAACACGTTCTCCATCTGGACGCTGCCCCCCTGCAGTCGTGAAACCTTCCGAGTGCTGGTCAGTACCCCAGCCGCAAGCAACGACGTCCGCACCGCCTACAAGGTGAACTCGGCCGCCGGTACGTTGTGCTAGGCAGTTCTGTACGCGCGTAACAGTGGAGCGGGAAAAAGGTATGACGCATCATCGCACCGCAGACGAAGGAGCCGCGCCGGCGACTCACGATCCGCTGCCATGCCCCATGGTGACGGACTGATCATGGCGAACCGTACTGTGGCGGAACAGCGTCTCGCTTGCTCCTTCGAGCGCGGGACAACAAGATTTGAGGTCACCGATCTCCGCATCGACTACCACGTCAACCGCAGTGCGACCCTGGTCTTCACGCTGGCGGTCGTGCAACTGGACCGGCCTGTGGAGCGCTGGGAAGTCACCCTGGAGTGGACCGATAAGTCCTTTATCGACGAGTTCACTTCAGCTGCGCCCGATCCTCAGCGACTCGGCATTCTCGTGTCCCTGATCCGCTCGCTGCTGGAGGAGTGGTGGGAAACCAAAGGGTACGAACGCCAGTCGGCGAAGATGGGACGTCGACTCCCCTGATTCAGTAGCGGCTTGCCATGTCAGGCCCCGCGGTCAGCCCTGGGTGGGGCCGGGCCAGATGGCTGAGGCGTCGTCGCGGTGGGG
>NZ_VJYK02000183.1 GCF_007097205.2 Streptomyces alkaliterrae | reverse complement strand
GCGGCGACTGCCATGGCCGCATCCGGAGGATCACCTGTGTGCGCCGTGCCGCCGGGAATGCCCCGAGTGCCGTGCCCCCTCCCCCAAGGGCGGCACGTGCCTGGCATGTCAGGGAGTGTGCTGGTCGGGGCGGCGGAGCCGGCGTATCTCGTTGACGGCGATGGTGACCAGCCAGGACCGGAAGCTGTCGGGGTCGCGCAGACCG
This sequence comes from Streptomyces alkaliterrae, assembly GCF_007097205.2. Taxonomy (GTDB): domain Bacteria; phylum Actinomycetota; class Actinomycetes; order Streptomycetales; family Streptomycetaceae; genus Streptomyces; species Streptomyces alkaliterrae. The sequence goes on along the minus strand of NZ_VJYK02000183.1, from coordinate 11,072 downwards.
GGCAGCCCGTCGAGGGCGCGGATGAAGGTCTCCTGGACGACGTCGTCGACGTCGGCGTGCCGGTTCAGGGCGCGACCGACGATGTTGTAGACGAGCGGGAGGTACGCGGTGACCAGCTCGTCGCGGGCGCGCTGGTCACCGTCCCGTGCCGCGGTCACCAGCGCGCGATGGTGTGTGCTGTCTTCCCTGTCCACGTGCGTCCCAGTCCTCTCCGGTCATGGACCTGCCTCCCCCGACACCTGGGAGACCGCCCCAGGCCGGCGGGATAACAGGAACCTGCCGGATTCTTCTCGGCTGTGTTGAGGCCCAGTGGGGAAAGGTACGCGTGTTCGGGCAAGATCGGGCACAAGAGGGCGCACACGGAACGTGAGAAAGTGCTCACTCGCGCGGCTTCGCGCACAATCGTGCGGGCATATGCGCGAGGATGGTCACCGTGACTCACCCACCCGTTACTCGCTGTCGCCCCCGGCTGATCGCCACGGACCTTGACGGAACGTTGCTGCGCGACGACAAGTCGGTCTCCGCCCGTACCGTGGCCGCGCTCGCCGCCGCCGAGCGGGCGGGCGTCGAGGTCTTCTTCGTGACGGGCCGCCCGGCCCGCTGGATGCACGTCGTCAGCGACCACGTGCACGGCCACGGGCTGGCCATCTGCGCCAACGGCGCGGCCGTGGTGGACCTGCACTCCGGGCGGCGGATCGTCCAGGTCAGGGAGCTGCCGGTCGACGCCGCGAGGGAGGTGGTGGCGGCGCTGCGCGAGGCCGTCCCCGGCTCGACGTTCGCGGTGGAACGCACCGGCGGCATGCACTACGAGCCGCACTACTCCCCGCTGTTCGAGGACGACCCGGGCGCCTCGGTCGCACCGGTCGAGAAGCTGCTCTCCGAGGACTGCGGGCACGCGGCCGAACCGGTACTCAAATTGCTGGTGCGGCACGGCCGTTGGGAGCCGGACGCGTTCCTGGAGCTGGCCCGGGCGGCGGCCGGCCACCTCGCCGAGGTGACCAGGTCCAGCCCGTCGTCGCTGCTGGAGATCAGCGGCCTCGGCGTCAGCAAGGCCAGCACCCTGGCGCGGTGCTGCGCCGAGCGGGGCATCAACCCCGAGGAGGTGGTCGCGTTCGGTGACATGCCGAACGACCTGGAGATGCTGGACTGGGCCGGCGCCTCGTACGCCATGGCCAACGCGCACCCGGACGTCCTCGCCGCCACCACGGGGCGCACGTTGAGCAACAACGAGGACGGGGTCGCCACGGTCATCGAGGAACTGCTGGCCTCCTGACGGCGGCCGGTCGGCAACGGCATGGCCACGCTCCCGCTGTGGCGGCGCCCGCCCTACCCGGAGGCGGCACAGTAGCAGACCATTCTGTCGAGGCACCGACATACCGGACAGCGTAAGGCGGTTGCTTCGAGAGCACACTGGGGCACATTGACCGCTTTTGCGGGATGTGGCCCAACCAGAACCTCAGAACTTGCTCAAGCATGAGACCAAGGTCGCGCAACTCCCCTCACAGCGGCGTAGGCTCCCGTCCCGTTGGCCGTGTGCCTGACAAGACGGGCGCAGGTCGACCTCAAGTAGTCGGCTGAGACGAAACTGGGGGATACACAGATATGTCTTCACGTCCGATAGCGATGCGGCGCGTAACCAGCTTGGGGATGCTGGTCGCTCTCACGGTAGGCGGCACGACGGCGTCCGCCTTCGCACTTGGCGAGTATCACGACTGGAACAAGAAGAGCAGCCCGCTCGTAGCGAAAGGCTACGGCAGCCAGGGCTCCGCCTATGGCAAGTGGCGAATCTACAACGGAGCCAACGGCACCACATCCAAGGTCTACAGCTACTCGAAGCTGTCCAACGCCGACGATCACAAGGTGTACGTCAACCTTGAAACGATGGTGAACGCTGGTTACTGCGTCCAGCCGAAGTACACCAACTGTACTCAGAAGTACTGGGTACATGACGGGACCGAGACCAAGCACCACAGTAGCAGCAGCTATAAGTACTACAAGGCACACACGGGAGTGGCCGGACAGGCCGACTACGCACGTGGCCGTGTCCGGGCTCGTATCGATGTCCCGTGGCGCACCGACCCGGCGACCGGCTGGTCCTACACCAGCGGCTCTGAGTACTGAGTCGACAGAAGAGCTGGGCTGCCCGTCCGCCACACGGACGGGCAGCCCACCCGCGCGGAGAGAGAGCTTGAAGCTGCGATGAGCACTAACCGGCTGGTGTGCGAAGACGTGACGAAGGATCACGGAGGATCATTCACACTCGGACCACTCAACCTGGAGATCGCTCAGGGGGTTACCTGTCTTGTCGGCCCCAACGGAGCAGGCAAGTCAACGTTCTTCCGGCTGGCAGCCAGCGTCGACAAGCCCACCTCCGGCGCGCTCACCCTGCACGGCCCAGGCGGTCCTTCTCTTGGGTACCTACCGCAGGAGCCACAGCTACCCAAGGCTGCAACGTGCGAGGAATTCCTGCTCTACGTCGCGTGGCTACAGCGTATCCCGACGGCAGAGAGAGCCCGAGCCGTCTCTGTCGCGTTGGAGCGCACCGGACTCACTGAGCAACGCAAGCGGAAGATCAGGCAATTGTCCGGCGGCATGGCAAGGCGCCTGGGTATCGCTCACACGCTTGTCCACGATCCAGCGTTGCTGCTCTTGGACGAACCCACGGTCGGACTTGACCCCCGCCAACGGATCGCGCTCCGCGAGTCCATTTCGCACGTGTCCGCAGATCGTATCGTCATCGTCTCCACGCACTTGGTTGAAGATGTCCGCGGGCTGGCCGACAGGGTGGTGGTACTCAACGACGGAAGCGTCGCTTTTGACGGCGACATCCCATCCTTGGAAGAACTGGCTGCTCCGGATGCCCCCGGCGACACCGACCTGGAACGTTCGATCGCGACACTGATGGGAGACGCGGCATGAGAGTCCCTATCGCGTTCGCTCTGCGTACCCTCGTCGGCCCCTGGATCGCAGTACCGGCAGCTGTCCTCGAAGTCGCCAACTTCTTCCAGCGAGGCCTACCCTGGCGTGGCGAGGGACTGTGGACGGTCGATTGGTTCGCGATCGCGCTCTTCATCATCGGGCCTGTCTGCGCGGGCGCGGCGGCCGTTGACGCCTCCCGCCTCTCTCGTCCGGGAAACATCCACTTGGTACTGGCCACGCCACGGCCGACGTTGCCCTACCTGCGGGCTGCCGCCTGGTGCGCTGGTCCCGTAGTGGCGGTTCATCTGCTGGCGATCGTCACGGGAATGATCGTTGGCGGCGTAAGGCAACCATCGACAGGCTGGGGCTGGCTCGCAGCCGCGGCGTTGATCCAGTGCGCGGCGATCATCTGGTATGTCGCTCTGGGATCCGCGATCGGCCGTTTCGCTCCTCCCGCCGTTGCCGGTATCGCAGCGGCCGGCACAGGATTCGCCACGATCTACCTTCTGGGGGAGGGGGGCGGCCATGACCGTTTCGAGCTGCTCGCGCTTGGAGGCGCAACAGTCTCCCGCCTCGGCTACGTCTACAACGGCGGGTACCTCGTGGCACAACTGGGCGTGCTCGTGGTCACTGCGGCGTCCTTCCTACTGATTCCGCTGAGGCACCGTTCAGGCTTCGCCGTTCCCACAGCAGCCGGCTCCCTGCTCACCGCCGCCGCGCTGGGCGTAATCGCGGTTGCGCCGTTCCTCCTGCCCGCCTCACGCCTCGAGGCCAGCCCGGCACCGCCTCTACGGTGTTCCGGCACGAGTCCCGAGGTGTGCCTGTATAGCGAGCACGAGCGATTCGCCACATCGGTCAACGGGAAGATCAAGATCCTGGTGCGTGCTGCGGTCAAGGGTGGCTATCCCGAGCTGGTGCCCAAGCGGGTCGAGGAGATCAGTAGGACGTACCGTGTGACGGCACCCGAGACGGCAGGCATAGAGGTCGCCGACGACACCTACGTCTCGGGACGCATGTCACTGGAAGAGGTCGTGACCGAGCTGGTGCGTCCCCTCCACTGTTCTGAGTTGTACACAGGGGAACCGCCCACTGACGCCTACTGGGAACGCGAGATGTCACTCTACGCCACCTGGCTCAGATTGGCCGGAGTGAAGCTCGATCTGAATGACTTCCCGGTCCCCGTGAGGATTCTGACTCCGGAACAGGTGGCGGAAATCAAAAGCGATTACGCCCGTTGCGACCTGGCTGGCTGACGATGCCGAGCGGTGTTCGATCCTGGGCGGCCGTACACGCCTCGCGGCCCGCCGCGACGCTCATCGCGGTCGTGGCTCTCCTCTCCCTGTTGGGCGCTCAGCTGAGCGTCGCCGGTGTTGCCAACTTCCTCTTTGAGTCGCCTGTTTCGCTAATGCTCCTGCTGCCCGCACTCGCCGGCACCGCGGCGGCGACGGCATCCGACAACACTGCGAGGCTTCCGTTGCCGGACCCGGCGAGAGCCCGCGGGGCGCGCGCATGCTGGGTTCTGGCCTGGACGAGCCTTGCCGTCATCGCCGTCAACCTCGGCCAGGCCACAGGTGCAGCGGTGTCCTGGGAAGCTGTGGCGAGAAACGTAGTCATCCACACCGCGCTGGGTGTGCTCATGGTTCGGTTCGGACACCCCCACTTCGTCTGGGCTCCACCCATGGGGCTTACGCTGATCTGCATGCTGTTCGGCTACCCACCCTCCGAACCCGGCTACTACTGGTGGGCCGTCATTATGCGAGAACAGGTCACAGCAGCGCACTGGTCGACCGCGACAGCCCTCTTCGGTTTCGCCTTGCTTGCCTATGTCCTGGCACCCTCCGCACGGCAGAGAACGGGCCAGAGCGACTGAACGGTCACTACAAGTGGCGATAGCTCCACCACTCGAAGGAGAGCAGCATGCCAACGGCTGTCAACATCATGGTAGGGCTCGTTCTGGCCAATATCGTGCTTCTCCTGTTCGCCGTCGCCTTCGTACGTCTGAAGAAGCGCAGGCGCTGAAGGCCGCCGAGGAAAACACCGTGCCGCCGGACGGGGGCGCGCGTGGTCATCGAGGAACTGCTGGCCTCCTGACCGGCCGGCTGGCCGCCGGTCGCCGGTGACGACTGTCGGTGCCGGGCGGTACGGTTCGTGAGTGGGTGCGGGTCGGGACGAAGGCGCGGGCGGAGCGCGGCGCGGGCGGGCGGCGGTGTGGTCGACGCTGGCCGCGCTGGTCGCCGTGCTGCTCGGGCTGGGCCAGTCCGCGCACACCGCCGCACCGGCCGCCTGGGAGGTGGCCCGGTCGGCCGCCGTCACCGTCGGGTACGGGGCCGCCGACGGGCATGGTGACGGCACACACCGTGACGTCCCCGGTGGGGGCGTCGAGCAGGCCGCCGACGTCGCCTCGCCGGGCGCGACGCTGCCGCCGCTCCCCCGCGAGCCGCATCCGACCGGCGGCGTACTGCCCGCCGGGGCCGCCCCGCCGCGCCCGCCGGCCGTCGAGTGGCGGCAGCCCGAGCGCCCGGCGTCGGCGACGCCCGGTGGTCCCTCCGCGCTGCCCGACGACCGGGCGCCTCCGGTGACGCCCGGTCGCTGACCGGCGCACCGCCGCCCCCGGCCGCCAAGGCCGGGAGGCACCCCTGGCCGAGGCACGGCCGCCGTGGTACGGCCCCGGGGACCGGTGGGCCGGCGGCGGCGTACGGACCGTCCGTCGTCCTCGCCGCCCGCATCGCGCACACGCGCGCTCACACGCACACGCACCACTCACACGCACACACCGCATGCGACACGGGCCGACCGTCGTCGCCGTAGTGGTGGGTGCGAGTCCGGTCGTCGCCCGGGGTGACCGTCCCGGGTGAGGGCGGGTGTGGGTCGCGGTGCCGGGTCGGCACGCCCTTTGGAGGCAACCCGTCTTGACTCGTGCCACGGTGGCGCGAGCAGTCGTCGCACTGTGCGTCCTGCTCGTGTCCACGTTCATCGCTCTCAGCACCCCGCCCCGGCTCGGCCTCGACCTGCGCGGCGGTACCCGACTGGTCGTGGAGGCCAGGGACACCGCCGACGTGAAGGTCGACCGGGGTGTCACCGACCGCACGCTGGAGGTGCTGCGCAACCGCGTCGACGCGCTCGGCGTCGCCGAACCCGTCCTGACCCGCTCCGGCGAGAACCGCATCATCGTCGAGCTGCCGGACGTGCAGGATCCGCGTGAGGCGGCCGAAGTGCTCGGCCGTACCGCGCAGCTCACGTTCCACCCCGTACTCGGCCCGGCGGACGACGTTCCACAGGGCGAGAGTCCGCCCGGCGACAGCCCACGCGGCGGCAAGGTGCTCGAGGACGAGCAGGGCCGACCGCTTGAACTAGGGCGGGCGGCGCTCACCGGGGCCGAGGTCAAGGACGCCGAGGCCCTGCTGGACACGCAGGGCTCCGCCGGGTGGTTCGTCTCGCTGGACTTCCGGGGTTCCGGAAAGGGCTGGGCGAAGCTCACCGGGGAGGCGGCCTGCCATCCGCCGGGTGACGACCGCCGCCGGGTCGCCATCGTGCTGGACGACGAGGTGGTCTCGTCTCCCGGGGTCGACGCGGAGGTGCGCTGCGACGCCGGCATCACCGGCGGTGCCACTCGGATCACCGGCTCCTTCGACCAGCAGGAGGCGCGGCAGCTCGCGCTGCTGGTGAAGGGTGGGGCGCTGCCGGTGCCGGTGGAGGTCGTCGAGCAGCGGACGGTGGGGCCGACGCTGGGCGCGGCCGCCATCGACGCGAGTGCCCGGGCGGCGCTTCTCGGCACGCTGCTGACCGCGCTGTTCGTCGTCGCCGTGTACCGGTTCTTCGGCGCGCTCGCGGCGCTCGCGCTGGTCGCCTACGGGTTGATCTCGTACGCCGCGCTGGTCGGCCTCGGGGTGACGCTCACGCTGCCGGGTCTGGCCGGCTTTGTCCTCGCCATCGGTATGGCGGTGGACGCGAACGTGCTGGTCTTCGAGCGGGCCAGGGAGGAGTACCAGGCCGCGCCGCCGCGCCGCCGGAGTCTGCGTGCCGCGCTGGCGGCCGGTTTCCGCAACGCGCGCAGTGCCATCGCGGACTCCAACGTCACCACGCTGCTCGCGGCCGGGCTGCTGTTCTTCTTCGCCTCGGGGCCGGTGCGCGGCTTCGGTGTGACGCTGGCGGTCGGTGTGCTGGCCTCGATGGTCTCCGCGCTGGTCGTCGCGAGGGCGCTGGCCGAACTCTGCGCCGGCAGCCGGTTCCTGGCCGCCCGCCCCCGGCTCAACGGGGTGACGCTGACGGGTCGGCTCCGCGAGCGGCTGCTGCGCTGGTCGCCGGATCTGCTGCGGCACCCGCGGCGGCTGCTCGCGCTGTCCGCTCTTGTGGTGGTCGTCGCGGGCGCCGGTGTGGGGCTGCGCGGGCTGGAGCTGGGTGTGGAGTTCACCGGTGGTCGGCTGACGGAGTACAGCACCAGCCGCCCGGTGGACGTCGACACCGCGCGGCGGGCGTTGGCCGACGCCGGGTTCGCGAACGCCGAGGTCAACAGCAGCGGCGATGCCGACATCTCGGTCCGGGCGCCGAAGCTGACCGACGAGGAGGAGTCGCGGGTCCGGGCGGCGCTGGCCGAGGAGGGCGGTGAGGTCACCCGGGTCAGCGACGAGATGATCGGTCCCAGTCTGGGCTCGGAGTTGCGGAAGAACGCGCTGATCGCGCTCGGCGTCGCCGTCGCGGGCCAACTCCTGTATCTGGCGGTGCGTTTCCGCTGGAGCTTCGCGGCGGGGGCGGTCACCGCGATGGTCCATGACGTGGTGGTGCTGGTCGGCGTGTTCGCGTGGCTGGGCAAGCCGGTCGACGGCGTCTTCCTCGCCGCACTGCTCACCGTGATCGGCTACTCGGTGAACGACTCGGTGGTCGTCTTCGACCGGGTGCGGGAGCTGTGGGGCGCGGCCCGGCGCAAGCCCCTGGCGCCGCTGGCGAACACGGCGGTCCTGCAGACCATGCCGCGCACGATCAACACCGGTATGGGCGCGACGTTCATCCTGGCGGCGCTGGCGCTGCTCGGCGGCGACACGCTGGCGGACTTCGCGCTGGCCCTGCTGATCGGCATCACCGTCGGCAGCTACTCGTCGATCTTCACCGCCGTGCCGCTGGCGCTGCGGCTGGAGCAACGCCACGGCAGGCCGGCACCGGAGCCCCGCCGGCCCAAGCGCACCGCCCCCACCCTCGGCGGGCGCGCACCCGTCGACAACGGCGCCCGGGTGTAGCGGCGGAGGGCCGGGGCACGGAGCCCCGGCCCTCCGGGCGTGCTACCCGGGGCGTCAGAGGGCGGCGGCGAGGCGGTCGGCCAGGAGGCGGGTGAATCGGGTGGGGTCGGCCAGTTCGCCGCCCTCGGCCAACAGGGCCATGCCGTAGAGAAGTTCGGCGATCTCGCCGAGCGCGGGATCCGTGTCGTCCGCGGCGTGGCCGTCCTTGAGGCGGGTCACCAGCGGGTGGTCGGGGTTGAGTTCGAGGATGCGCTTGACGCGGGGCAGCTCCTGGCCCATCGCCCGGTACATCTTCTCCAGGTTCGGAGTGATGTCGTGGGCGTCTCCGACGACGCAGGCAGGGGAGGTGGTGAGGCGGCTGGAGAGCCGTACGTCCTTGACGTCCTCGCTGAGTGCGCCGCGCAGCCGGGCGAGCAGGGGTTCGAATTCCTCGGCCCGCTGCTTGTCCTCGGTGCGTTCCTTGTCCTCGGCGCCGCCGTCCAGGTCGACCTGGCCCTTGGCGATGGACTGGAGCGGGGTGCCGTCGAACTCGCGGATCTGGTCCACCCACACCTCGTCGACGGGGTCGGTGAGCAGCAGCACCTCGTAGCCCTTGGCGCGGAACGCCTCGATGTGCGGGCTGTTCTCCAGCCGGGCGCGCGACTCGCCGGTGAGGTAGTAGACGTGCTCCTGGCCGTCCTTCATCCGGGACACGTAGTCCCGCAGGCTGGTCTGCTCCTCGGGGTGGTGGGTGCTGGGGAAGGAGGCGAGGTCCAGCAGCGTCTCCCGGTTGTCGGTGTCGGAGAGCAGGCCCTCCTTCACGGCGGGGCCGAACTCCCGCCAGAAGGTGCGGTAGCGCTCGTTGTCCTTCTCCCGGAGCGCGGCCACGGTGGAGAGGATCTTCTTGACCAGCCTGCGGTGCATGAGCTGGATCTGGCGGTCCTGCTGCAGCGCCTCCCGGGAGACGTTGAGCGAGAGGTCCTGGGCGTCGACGACGCCCTTGACGAACCGCAGGTAGTTCGGGAGCAGCGAGGTGCAGTCGTCCATGATGAAGACGCGCCGCACGTACAGGTGCACGCCGCGGCGGCCGCCCTGCTGGTAGAGGTCCAGCGGCGCGTGGGAGGGGACGAACAGCACGGCCTGGTACTCGAAGGTGCCCTCGGCGCGCGTGTGGATGGTCTCCAGCGGGTCCGACCAGTCGTGGCTGACGTGCTTGTAGAACTCCTTGTACTCGTCCTCGGAGATCTCGCTCTGGGGGCGGGCCCAGAGCGCCTTCATGGAGTTGAGCGTTTCGACGGTCCGCTCGCCGGAGGTGTTCTCGCCGTCCGTCGCGGGGCGTTCCACCGTCGTCCGGACCGGCCAGGGGATGAAGTCCGAGTGCTTGCGGACGATCTGCCGCAGCCGGTGGACGTCGGTGTAGTCGTAGAGGTGGTCCTCGGTGTCCGTGGGCTTGAGGTGCAGGGTGACCGAGGTGCCCTGCGGCGCCTCGTCGAGGGCCTCCAGCTCGTAGGTGCCCTCGCCGGTGGACTCCCAGCGGGTGCCCTCGCGCTCACCGGCCCGCCGGGTCACCAGGGTGACCCTGTCGGCGACCATGAAGCTGGAGTAGAAGCCGACGCCGAAGCTGCCGATGAGGTCGGCGGAGGCGGCGGCGTCCTTGTTCGCGTTCGCCTCCTTCAGCTTGCGGACGAACTCCGCCGTGCCGGACTTGGCGATGGTGCCGATCAGCCCCTTCACCTCCTCGCGCGACATGCCGATGCCGTTGTCCCGCACGGTCAGCGTGCGGGCCTCGGGGTCGGTCTCCAGCGTGATGTGCGGGTCCGCGGTGTCCGCGTCGAGGTCGCCGTCCCGCAGCGACTCCAGGCGGAGCTTGTCCAGCGCGTCGGACGCGTTGGAGATCAACTCGCGTAGGAAGACGTCCTTGTTGGAGTAGATCGAGTGCACCACCAGTTGCAGAAGCTGGCGGGACTCGGCCTGGAACTCGTGCGTCTCGACCTTGCCGCTCACAGCAGTCCTCCCCGGGGAGCACGTCCTCGCGTCAGCGGAGGACAGACGTCGGCGAAAGGCGGCACCGCCGCCTCCCCGTCCGGCGGACCGCCCGGGGACGCACTCCACCACGCCCCCGTCACCACTGATCTTGCCCCGTGGACGGATCGCCGCGCCACCCGCGTGGCACGGCGGCCGTGCTGTCGGAACACGTCAGGCGGTCAGCAGGACGTCGGCGGTCCGCTCGGTGTCCAGCATGGCGCGGAAGGGGCCGTCGGCCGCGACGAGTTCCGTGTGGCTGCCGCGCTGGACCACACGTCCGGCGTCGAGCACCAGGATCTCGTCGACGGCTTCCAGGCCGGCCAGTCGGTGGGTGATGAGGATCGTCGCACGCCCCTCGGTGGCGGCGAGGAGGTCGGCGGTGAGCGCGTCGGCGGTCGCCAGGTCGAGGTGTTCGGCGGGCTCGTCCAGCACCAGGACGGGGAAGTCGGCGAGCAACGCCCTTGCCAGGGCGAGGCGTTGTCGCTGGCCGCCGGAGAGCCGGGCGCCGTGTTCGCCGACCGCGGTGTCCAGGCCGCCGGGGAGGCTGTCCACCCAGGTCAGGAGGCGGGCCTTGGCCAGCGCGCGGCGGAGGACGTCGTCGGTGGCGGTGGCGGGGTCGGGCAGGGCCAGGCGCAGGTTCTCCCGGAGGGTGCTGTCGAAGAGGTGGGCGTCCTGGGCGCAGAGGCCGACGTGGCGGCGTACCGCGTCGGAGTCCAGCGCGGTGGCCCGCGTCCCGCCGAGCCGGTAGTCGCCGGACTCCGGGTCGAGGAAGCGGAGCAGGGCGTGGGCGAGGCTGGTCTTGCCGGCGCCGGATCGGCCGACGACGGCCACCCGACGGCCCTCGGTGAGGGTGAGGTCGAGGTCGAGGAGGGCGGGCCGGTCGGCCTCCGGGTGGCGGACGGTCAGCTTGTCCAGGAC
>NZ_VJYK02000182.1 GCF_007097205.2 Streptomyces alkaliterrae | reverse complement strand
CCACAGACACGAACCACCGCTCCCGACACCGCCGCCGCTGCTCCAACCACTCGCGCGTGACCGAACCCCCAGCCCACCACACAGGCGCGGACGGCCGAACCGGCAACGCACCACCGTCCCGCCCCCGTCGTGCCGCCGACTCCACAACGGCACGTCCGCCCTGAACGCACACCGCCGTGCGAGCACCCCGCACAGCAGCACGTCGGCAAGCTCAACCGCCTCCTCCGGCACTACCGCACTCGGCAGGCCAACCAGCGGCCGCCCGTCGCCACCAGGCACCAACATGACCGTGCCGGTCACCCCCACCAGATCGAACAGGTCCCGCAGCCGGTCGCGGGCTTCCCGGGCCATGAGCCCGGCGTCATCGGGTCGCGTCACTGGCGCCCTCTCCGTCCTCGGTTGTCGTCGCTGTACGTGAGTACATGTGAACCATCGGTAGGACAGGGCCCGATGACACGGGCTAGCGTGATACCTGATCGATCGGGTATCACCACGACTACGGAGGTGTGGGCGTGGACGCACGGCATGCAGACGGGTCTCCGCTGAGCCCCGACGCCATGATCGCCCGGCGTCTCAGACAGCACCGCGAAGCGCGGAACCTCAGCCAACGAGCCCTCGCCGAACTCGTCGGCTACCCCCAGAGCTATATCTCCCGCGCCGAGAACCAGCTCCAGCGCATCGGCGACGGCCTGGCCGAGGCCCTGGACTCATCGAGCCCGGCGCCCGCAACGTGATCGCTCGGGAGAGCGAGGCCATCCGCGTCCGCGTCTTCACCAGCAGCGTGATTCCCGGTGTCCTCCAGACGGAGGCCTACGCCCGAGGGCTCCTGCGAGCCGGCCTGCCGCACGACTCAGCCTCCGAGACTGAGGATCGAGTCGCCGCCCGCCTGAAACGCCGCACCAGGCGGTTGGACCGACGCGACCCGCCTCTCTACCGAGCCGTGATCGACCAAGCCGCTCTGCTACGGCCAGTCGCCGGACCGAAGGTGATGTCCGACCAACTCCGCCTGCTGCTTTCCTTCCAGGACAACATCCACGTCCGGATTCAGGTCCTTCCGCTGACCGCAGGGGAGCACGGCATGATGGGCGGTAGCCTGAACCTGCTCGACCTGGAATCGGGCGGGACACTCGCACTTGTCGAGAGCTTCCGCACAGGTGAGGCGATCGAGGCACCGCGTGAGATCGTCGAGTACGAGGAGCTGTTCGAGGCCGCCAAAGAGTCATCGCTCTCCGTCGACGATTCCGCGAACCTGTTCACTCGATATCTACAGGAGTATGACAATGACAGACTCCCCCCGCTCGGGTTGGCGCAAGAGTAGCTACAGCGGAGCCGACAACGGAGCGTGCGTAGAGGTCGGTTACGAGCGCGTCGACATAGTCCCGATTCGGGACAGCAAGCGTCTCGACCTGCCTTACATAGTCGTGCCTGCCGACGCATGGTCGACGTTCGTCAGCCACCTGAAGCGCTGACTGCGCTCCCCGGCCGATAGTCGAAGCGCGCCGTAACACCCACCGCAACCCACGCGCCTGAGTACACGTACTCATCCCAACTGCGTTACTCCCACCTCCCCTTCCTCGAAGCGAACCGTCACCATTGAACCCGTGCCACTCGCCTGCCCGGCCGAGCGGCACGGGTTCCGCATGCCAAAAGCGCCGCACTCGCGCCGATCACGGTCGGATGTCCGAATGCAACCGATACTTCGGTGAAGCCTCAACTACATGACAACTCCGCCGTCAGACACGCCACTTACCGACCATAAGAGTGTCAGTAGCAACCGGTAGCATGAGCACTACAACAAGATGGTCAATAGTGGGGGGAACACGAGCCATGGCGCTCGCACGTGAGCAGAGAGGTGGGTCCGGGGGGAGCCGCGATCTTGAGATCTCCGACGAGGCACTGTCTGCGCTTCGCAAGCGCGTTGACGCGGTCACACGCGACCTTCGCGGCTCGGCGGCCTCGGCGGCGAAGTTGAGGGCGCAGGTCATCGAGCGAGCCGCTTACAGCGGCCCCGGACTTGCCGCCGCCGACCAGCTCGCCAAGCAGTACGACCGCGCCCGCGCGGAGCTGGAACGCTTCACGCGCATCTTCGGCGAGCAGATCGAGGCCCTCGCCATCGCGATCCAGATGGCCCAGAAGGGCTACAACGGCGTCGAAGCCGAGCAGCGCGCCCGCTTCGCCGAGATCCAGCGCAACGCCGAGCGCTACTACCGCGCTCCCGCCCCGCCCGCGCTGGGACTGGACAAGCCTGCCGTAGGCACCGGCAAGACCGTCACGTTCGACGACGACTGACAGGGGGAGGCAACGACATGGCAGCCGACAGCTACGAAGGCATGACCCACGAGCGTCTGCACGCGCTCGTCGCGAGCAGCAAGCCGGACTCGATCAGGACCCGTTCAACGGCCATGGAACAGGCCGGCGAGAAGATCGGGGAGATCGCCGACGAGCTCTACCGCATGATCGAGCGCACCGACTGGAAGGGCCAGGGCGGCGAGGCGATGCGCAACTGGGCTCGCTCCTTCTGCGAGGAGGGCATCCGCCTCTCGGCCTACGCCCAGGAAGTCGGACGCAGCCTGGCCGTCGCCAGCAACGGTCTGTCCGACGCCAAGGCCGCCATGCCCAAGCCGACCCCCGAGTCGGTCGCGAAGCTCGACCCGCAACTCCCGATCAAGCAGAAGGAGCGCGAGGAAGCCCTCTACGTCATCAGCCGCCTCAGCTCCTACTACGCCACCGCCAGCGACGAAATCGCAAGCGCCGACAAACCCAACTTCAAACCACTTCCGCGCAGCGGCATCGATCCCGGCGACGGTATTAGTCCGCCTCAGGGCCCGGCACAGCGTGGAATCCCTGGCGCGGTAGGCGCCTCGGTGTCTGCGTCAGGCGTAAGTCACACAGACCATAAGCAAGCCGGTCGGTTCGAAGACGCATCGAGCGACGGCACACGCCGTTCTTTCGATGGCCGGAGCGTAAGTAGTGGCCCAGAAGGAACTGCTGGTACGGAACTGACAGAAGGAGGACTCGGCAGGTCGTCTGACTGGTCGTCCTCGCCTGGAGATCGTGAGATCGCGACTGATTTGGACTCAGTGGGGACGCTCCCTAGCGTTACTGCGCCCAGTCAAGTGGCCGGCAACAGCAGTGGTCCGAGTGTATCTGGCCCTGTTGCCTCTGCTCAGGCGCTACCGAATCCAGTTCCGAGCACGGCGACTAATCCGCGCCCTGCTGGCAGCACGGCTGCACGGCCAGGCAACCAGCGCGGGCCCGTGCCGCGTCCAGCCGGACAGTTCCCGGTGTCTTCGATCGGGCGAGTCTCTAGCGGATCTCCCATCAACGCTCCCAGTAGTGGAATCCATGGCGGTACGGCGAGGCCGACTCAGGGCGTCGCTCGCCGCGGGGGCATAGTGGGCGGAACCGTGATTGGTGGGGTACCTACCGCAGAGGGACGTCCAACGCGAGGAACAATGCCAGGTCAACCAGGCGCTAGCCAGGTGACAGTGGACAGCCGTGCTAGGCCACCCGCTTCGGGCGCAGGCAGCGGCGCGCCCATGGGTAATGCCGTACGCAAAACTTCGTCCACTACTGGAGCGAGTGGACCGGTTCGCGGCCTGAGTGGGCCAATGGGCGTACCTGCATCCCCTTCAGCGACGTCCGGGAAGCGACAGCGCCGAGAGGGCCAGCGACCCGACTACCTGACAGAGGACGAGGCGACATGGAGGAACGGCCGCAAGGTCGTGCCGCCGGTGATCGACGAATGACCATGCGGCTAGGTGACAAGGAGCCCATAGATCGATGTTCGGCCTGATACGAACTGTACGCAGAGTCGGTCGCTCTGCGTGCGTCGCGCTGCTCCTCGCGCTGCTAGGTGTGGTGGCGGGCGCGTCCTCAGCATCAGCCGCAGACTCACCTCGTGAACTGCAGTGGTACTTGCAGGCACTGAGAATGGATGAGGCATGGCAGGTGAGCAAGGGCGAAGGCATGACTGTAGCCGTGATCGACACTGGAGTGGACGCCTCCATCCCTGAGCTAAGGGGTAGGCTCCTGAAAGGAAGGAACTTCCAGGATTCCTCAGAGAGCCCGTACTCCGATGACATAGGCCACGGAACCAGCATGGCTGCGCTGATCGCAGGGACAGGGGCCGGCGGCGGAGCACAGGGACTTGCGCCTGAGGCGAAGGTTCTGGTCATTAAGGCTGCCAGGATTGCTGACAAGTTTGCTGATTACGAAGAAGCGATCGACTACGCAGTTGACCAAGGTGCGCAGATCATTAACATGTCGTTCGGCGGCCCCCTTCCGGATGGTGAGTCTGTGCAGAAAGCAGTCGACAGAGCCAACAAGAAGGGTGTTCTTCTCTTCGCGGGTTCCGGCAACGACGCCGAGGAAGGCAAGAGAGTGCTGTACCCCGCTGCATATCCGGGAGTAGTAGCCGTAGGTGCGGTGGGCAGGCATGGACAAGTGACGAAGTTCTCGACCTTCGGCCCAGAGCTGTCCCTATCTGCGCCGGGCGACAAGATGGCGCTTCGCTGCATCGAGAACAAGGGCTGGTGTGAGAGGGACGGCGGCACCAGCGCTGCCTCCGCCCTGGCCTCCGCCACAGCTGCCCTCATCTGGTCGGCGAACCCGGGCTGGACTGCCAACCAGGTTCTCCGCGTAATGCTCGAAACAGCCGGAGCGCCGGCTGACGGCAAGGTGCCGAGCCGATACGTCGGCTATGGCGTCATCCGTCCCAAGGTTGCGCTGACCCGCGAGGACGTCGACCCCGGCGACCCCGACAAGAGCCCCCTCTTCTCCAAGTACTACGAGAAGCAGAATGCGTCGGAGTCCCCGGCGCCGGAGCCGGACGAGGCGCAGGACGACAAGGCCGCCGGCGACGACCTCGCCGCCGACAAGTCGCCTAAGACAGGCGCCACAGCTTCCGAAAGTTCCAACGGCACACCACTCATCGCGGCTGGCGCCGGGGCGGCTCTGCTACTCGGTGCCGTGGCGACAACCGTGCTGATGCGCCGCAGGCGTACCAGCTAGCACCATGCCCCGCAGCTCGGGGCGTATCCGAATCCATCCACACCATCCACGAAACGGGGATTTACTCATGGCCAAGGGCGTGAAGCTTGATGACGCGCAACTCCAGCAGATCATCACCAAGATCGACGGCACGACCGGACGGCTCGACAGCTACGTGAAGCAGCTCGACAACCTGGTCGCCTCGCTCGGCCCGGCGTGGAGCGGCGAGGCCGCCACCGCGTACCGCCACTCCCAGACCCAGCTCAACGCCGACCAGCGCGCACTGGCGAAGGTGCTCCGCGGTATTCGCGCCGCGATTGAGGAGACCAAGCGCTCCCACGGCACCAACGACTCCGACATCGCCGCCGGCATGCGGGGCATTGGCGGTGCGAGCGGCGGCACGGGCGCCGCCGGCGGGGGCCCCACCTCGGGCATCGCCGGACTCTGAAGCCGACACCCACCACCCATCCTGATACGAGAGCGAGAACAAGCATGAGCATCGGTGTCGACTACGCCGGTATGGACAACGTCGCGACGCAGATCCGTGGCGTCGCGCGCAAGCTGCAGCAGGACCTGGACCAGCTCCGCCTGGACGTCAAGAAGGTCAGCGCCACCTGGGAGGGCGAGGCCCAGACCGCGTTCCAGTCCGCCGAGGCCCAGTGGGACCGCCGCGCCCAGAGCATGCAGAACATCCTCGAAAGCGTCGCCAAGCGCGTAGAGGCCGCCAACGCCAACTACCGCACCACCGACAACCGCGCCGCCCGAGGCTTCGGTATGTAATTGACCGATACGCACTCGAGAGTGAGGTCGGAGTTTGGAAAGGCAACGTTCCGAACTCCGACCTCTTGTGCACTCTTTGACGAGATTACAGCTGGCAGCCCGACAGTCCTGACGAACAGGGGAGAGCTTTTACGATGATCGCGACTGGCAGCGGGGGCGGCTCTAGTGCCGAACACGACGAAGGTGCCATTACGCACCTCGCAGGAGCGTCTTCCAGCGCTTCAAAGGGGCCGTACCCTTCGGCTCCTGGTGGACCGAACCTGAAGTTCTCATTTGAGGGAGCCCGCCGCGCGGCGCAGGCTGCGAAGGCAGTCGAGTCCGATGCTCGTCGCGCGTGGAACGAGCCCAAAGTCGCGAATACGAGGGCCGCAGGCGAGTTTCGCGCATGGAACATCTCAAGAGCCCTCAAGAAAGTCGAGAAAGTGTGGGACAGAAAGAACCGCAGGCTCGGAAGAGATATGTCTGACGCACGTTCAGCGCTCGAAAAATCCGCAGGCCTGTTTAAGGAAACAGAACGTAGCGCTACGCAAAGCATGAAGGTTGACCCCTCACCTAAGACTGGCCCCGCCAAGAAATCACCTTATGCCGACCTCTAATTGAAACGCTACTACTGAAAAACCTGCCGACATGGAGAAGTGAACGTGTCTCTAAGCTACGCGGACATCCGAGGAACTACGCTGGCCAGGCTTGTGTCAGCTGCCGAAGACTGGAAAGCTGCAGCGCAAACCTTCGCCAAGGCGGAAAAATCCCATGATGTCAGAGTTCGACGGGCCCTGAACAATGGAGAATTTGAAGGTCAGACAGTGGCGGGGGCAAGGATCGCTGCCCAGGCAAACAGTGACCAGCTTTCGGCTGCAGAGTCTGAGGCCAAGGCACTCGGTGTCATCCTCAGTGATGGCGCCGCGCGTTTGAAAGCGCTGGTAAAACTCCTCGATGAGACAGAGGAGCAGATTCGTCGCGATGACCTCCATATCTCTGCTGACGGGAAGGTGTGGAGCACAGAGAGCACAGAAGGGAGCGCATCACGGCGGACGGCCAACGCGGCAGAGTACAGGCAGTCCCAGGTCGATAACGGCGAGATCGAATCCCAGGCTGCCCTGTCAGCGCGTGTCGCCAAGTGGCAGCGGCGAATTGATGATGTTCTTCAACGCTTTCATAATGCAGATATCGAGATCTGTCTGGCACTTGAACGAGCCCAGAAGGTGTCAAGTAATGAAGAGCCGGACAAGTTCAATGCCAAGGCATCGGCGAACGTGGAAACGGCGAAGCTCGAGCGCGGCGAAGAGCTGATTATGAAACTCGCTGGCGGAACCGCCCTTGATACTGCAGAGCGCGAGGAACTTAAGGCGATCACCAACGACGCAGCGCGGCAGAATCGGCTAAGCCGAGAACTACTCGAAAGAGTTGGTCCGAATGCTTTCCTGAAACTTGCTACGTATATCGATATTGGCAGAAAGCGCATCGGCCACAACAACGCAGATTACGCGGATATCGAGAAGAATATCGCCAGAATGCTTGCCAAAGCCTCGCGGGAGGATCCTTTTGGGGGAAAATGGCGAGAGGATTTTCGGCGATACGGAATGAAGGAGTACTCCTGGCATGACGAAAAGGGGTGGAAGTCATACGACGTTAAGGGCTATCAAGTGCTTGCGACAATCATGTCGAAGGCGAAAGGGTACGACGGTGATTTCTTGAAAGATCTAACGGATGACATGCTCTCAATGGAGAAGGGGAGGGAAAAGAGCCCCTGGCTGCTTCACATAAAGCTGGGGGATGAATCCAACGTTGCGCATGATCCACTAGATGCAATGCTAGGTATCATGTCGAAGCATCCGAGTGTGGCGACGTCCTATCTAACTGAAGAGAAGCTGGCCGCGCTCAACGATCGCGACTGGAATGTCACTAAAGTCCCAGCCGATACCGTTGTCAGAACAAACGCCTGGAAGGAAATTGAAGCTTCTGATAGCAGGTCTGGCTTCGGCGCTGCATTGATCGCCGCATCCACGGGACGTGATCCAGACAGCTCACAATTCCCTTCGGGCTGGCCAAAGCACGCTCGTGAGAATGTCAGGGCATTTGAGAGAATTGTCGACTACTACAGTGATTTTGCCCGCTCCGAGAATCGAGACGTGCCGCCGCAACTCCGGCCCTTTCTGGCTCGTGCCATGGCCGACTATCCGCACGACGTAAGAGAGTTGGTTCTCAACCCGAATGACAAGGCGTTTACTACGGAGCAGAACGGATTGCGATCACCACTGACCAAGAATGTCTCTTACTTGATGAAGGATGCAGTTAAGGACCCGGAGGCGTTTCTAAGCCTCCATGCCTCCCAGCTCGCTTTGACCTCTTCCGAGTTGGAAAACTTTAGCGCCAAGGATTACCGACAGCCTTCCGTTCCCTTGCTGGGGACCGCTCGAGATGCCGGGCAGATGCTGGGAATAATCGATGGAATGCGAGGAGAAGCAATCAATCAGAAGACACAGGATGCGGAAGCTTATAACGATTTGATCCGACTTCGAACTTATCATGGCGTCGGTGCGCTACTCACAATCATTCCTCACGCTGGCGACAGTTTCCAACGCATCCTTGATTATGGCCTCAATGGCCTAGTTGGAGGACTCAATGATGAGATTGCATCGCAAGGCAAAAAGGAGAGGGCAGAGCACTTTTCCGCTGGTAGGCGTGCATTGCACGACTTGATCGCAGAGAAGGCTGCTGCTGTCGGTGTTGCGGAGAAAGAGACTAGGAACTCTTCTAATGTAGCACGAGAGATTGATGCTAGAGCCCGTTCTGGATACAGAGATGGGCTGGGAGAATACAAGTTCTTGCCGATGAAATAGTGGTGCTGAGATCGTGGCAATATATAACGAGAAAACTGCGGATCGTGGAAAGCCTAGGCGGCTTTATGTCGGTGTATGCTCTGCTCTTCTCCTTTTGGTCGTGGCGACTATGCTCTATGGGTTCTCGATGGTTGAGAAACGTGGATCTGGTGAGCCGTGTTGGGGGCTCTTGAAAGATTCCCGGACGCTGGATTTCGCAGAAGGGCGTGACATTAAGAGCGAGGGGGGAAAGCTGTCTCCTGCCGGCGCCACATGCCTGTTGAGCGTGGAAGGGCAGTCCGCTATTGACATCACAGTCGGTCCAGCAAGGGGGGCCTGGGCATACTCGGCCCGTATAAGGCGGGGTGCACGGTCGGTTTACAAAGATACAACCCCCTTTGGTGGAGAAATAGCTGGATGGGTGGGAACCAATGGAGCTGGTGTATGGCTCCCTGAGGCGTGCCAGACGGATCATCGAGAGGATGAGCTACCTGTCAAACTCGTTGTTTCTTCTGATACTCCGTCCATTCGTGGTCGCGCCGCGATGCGGGACCTAACTGTAGATATCCTGTCCAATCTGGGGGACAGGTTCAACTGCGCGAGTGAGATTTCTCAGAGCGTGAAGGGGGAGTTGCCGCGAGAGCCCCTTAGTAGGCCAACGATGACGGATAAGGTTTGTGGGCTGAAAGGTCTTTCTCTGCGGCGGCTCGATCCTGATACTGAGATGTCGGAGACTGTGAGTGCAGATGGATATGAGTCGTGGGCCTGCTTGTTGACGATCACATCCAACGGTGATTCAAGCGAATCCGTCTACTTTATCGCCGCTAGGAATAATCAACTCGTGGCGGATGCCAAGAGGCTCGATTCCTCTTCGAGGAATGAATACCTGAGGGTGATTAAGTGCTCGAGTGGAGAGATCATGCTCTCGATGGACTATCCGGGTGTCGCTCCCGTTAATGCTGATGTTTACGAGAATGCGGAAGCCACTGTAGGTTCTCCAAAGAACGTGTTCGAGGCATTCGTTGAGTCAGTTCAAGTGGAGCTTGACTGTTCTCCTAACGACTCCTAAAGGCTGACCGTAGATGGCCTCTCGTGTGATGACGGCGTACAGGGCCTGGTCGATGCGGCGGCGCCGCTCCAGCAGTGCGGGGAAGAAGCTTCCCGACCGCAGCTTGGCGATCGCGAGGTCCAGGTCGCCGGCCTGCGTGCTGATCTTCTTGTCGTGATGGCCGTTGCGCAGCGCGGTGCGTGTCTCGGTGTGCTCGTTCCACTCCGCGCCGATCCGGGCTGTGGCCTCGGCCTCGATCAGTTCCTGGAGCATCCGCTCGGCCACCCCACGGACGAGTTCCAGCCCGTCTGCCGAACGTAGTGACTCCAGCAGTCGAAGTAGGTCATGCTGAGACAGGGCCATCCTGCACCTCCCGCGTTGAACTGCCCGTTCACTACGGAGAGTTGCACGATGGCCCACCTTGCGGGCAGGGAGCGAGAACCCATCGCCACACGCCCCCGGCGCACTCCCTCACCTTGATCGGCTACACCACAACAAGGGACGCCATCTACGGCGTCCCCCCAGGTGCTGGAGCTCTACAAGAAGGGCTCAGGAGTCGGAATGGTCACCGTAGGTGAGTTTGAAACCCTGGGTGAATGGATGCATGTCAAAGAAGCGGGAGGTGTAATGAGCGCACGAGTGACGAATCAAAACTTCCTCCAGGGTGGCAAGTGACCGGTATCTTCAAACGCCCAAGGTGCTGCTCAGCTCCTTTGTTGCGGCGGTGAGTAAGGAGCTAAACTGCAGTCCGGTGTCTCCGTGATCTGGTGGAGCTGCCTGTCCTCCGCCGTCCGGCAAGTCGGAGACTGATGTCAGATCCGGCCCTTAGCTGAACGTGACCCGCGGGAATCCTTGAGCGCGCCTGCTCGATCTGTGCAGCAGGCCGCGCTGGCTTCTGGCTATGGCTTCTGCCCCGTGGAGACTACCTCCAGGCGGTGCGCTGCCGCGGTCAGCAGCGCTTTGGTTTGCTCTTGGGCGAGTTCGCTCTCGCCGTTGGGGACAGTGAAGCTGACTCTGCTCATGTTCGGCCCTTTCTGGTCAGGTAGGAGTCGAAGATGTAGCTCGTCTCCTTACCGTTCTCCGTTTGCTGGACCTTCGCGCGGTAGGCTGTCGAATCTTCGCCGAGCGAGGTCGTCTTGAGCTTGGAGAACGTGACGGTAGTATCCTCTTCTTCGGTGGTGACGAGGCCCTGGCGTGCCTTTATGAATTGGCGAACAAAGGTCATGCTGTGCGCGGCGTTTCTGCCCTCGAATCCTTGCGCGAGTGACGTTACTGCCACCGCGCTGTCGTCTGCCTCGTACTCGCGCTGCGCGAGGCCCGTTGTCCTGTAGCTGGGTTTGGCGAGGTGACGGTCGCAGTCGGCGTCCCCTGAAGTACGTTTGTCCGATTCAGGGGCGGGTTCATGCGATGGGTCGGGGCCTTCGGCGGCCATAGGACCAGCGGTCCAGCCGGGTCCGCGGTCCTATGGTGCCAGAACTGCCGTCTGTGCGTGCTTCTTTGTGAATGGCCCGACAGAGGCAGTCGGTGTGCGCGTGCCGCCTTCAGCGCTGCCAGTTCTGGCACACGCCGTCACGCATAGCAGCGTGGCCGGTGCTGTTCCAATGCGGTTCCGTAGCAAGGAAGTCCCCCGTGCTGCGGTGATCAATGGCTTTCAGGCTGACCCGAGGGGGCAGCGGCAGGAGGAGTCAGTGTTGTTCGGGGTGCCAGGCTAGTTGGATGAGGGGGGTGCCTCGGCGGCGGGTGGCGAACTGGGCGCGGCC
>NZ_VJYK02000181.1 GCF_007097205.2 Streptomyces alkaliterrae | reverse complement strand
GGTGGCGGCAACGCAAGGTGCCGGGACCGGCGGACCGGGGTCTGGTTTCGGGGTTGCCGGACGGCGGGCCGCAGGCGGCCGAGCTGTGCGCAGCAGTTCCAGGTCGCGCCAGCGCGTGCGCCAGACCTCCAGGCCCGGGTCGTCACGACCGTGCGGATACGGGCGGCCCTCATGGTCGTGGGCGAGAAGCGTCCGCACCAGTGCCATCAGGAAGTCCAAGCGAGGAAGCCGCTTGCCGTTCAGCGCCTCGCTGACCGCCGCTGCCGACAGCGGCCGGTGCCGGGGGGCGCGCCGGGCGATTTCCCGCAGCGGCAGGTTGCCGCGCTCGATCCGCAGCGCCTTCAGGTCGGCGGCGAAGACGGCCAGCCGCCGCCCGAAGTCGTCCGCCGACGCAGCGGCGGTGCCATGCACGGCGTCGTGGTCGGCCACCCGTCACCTCCTAGCGCGTGCCCACCAGGATAAGGAAGAGCCCGGTGTACCAACGTCGTTCGGCGGCGTTCGGGGCAGTTCGGTTCGGTACGGGTTCGTTCGCGGCATGACGCTGCCGGCGGCCGGCTGGGCTGTGCTGGAGGCATGACAATTCTTCCGCTACTGATCGGCCCGTTCCGAAGCGTGCTGCTCGTCGCTCTGCTCGCCCCAGCGCTGCTCGTGGCCCTCATCGCCACCGTCCCCGCCCTGGCGGTCCTGCCGTTCCTTACCGGCGGCACAGACCGCGCGGTCCGCCTTCTGCGGGCTCACAACGCGTACCTCCGGACACTGCTAGCCACGAGCCCGCCCACGAGGTGACGCCCGCAGCCGCAACCCCGACAGCGCGGTGGTCGGCCCTACGCCGACGCCTCGAGGGCGCGACCATCACAGCCGCGCCACGGGAAGGGCCGCCCCCGCATTCTTGCGGAGACGGCCCGTGTGACCTGCTGAAAAGTTGGTCACGACGGCGGGATTCGAACTCGCGACCCCTTGCCCTCAGCAAGTGCGAACTCTCGATTTCACCCCAACGACCAGGACAAATCCCCTCGGTACTGCGGGATTTCACGCCGAGTTGTTCACTACCGCGCTCAACGCGCGGTCCGCACCTGGTCCCCGCCGCTGGACTTTCCCAGCGGAACCCCACTCCCCACGCAGGTGGGCGAGAACCATGCCCGACCCCGCGCCTGCCTGTCGCCATGCGGACCACCCCATGCGCGTGGGGGTGCTTTGCTGAGTACGTACTCCAGCAGGACTCAGGCGCCTGCCCCAACAGGTCGGTCCGGAAGCCAGACACCGACCCGTCACTTGACCACGTAGCTAAGCGCATCAGCCGTATTTCGGGCGGCGCTACCACCGGCGTCTCTTCGGCCGGTCGGACGGCTGACCGGCCTGTTCCGCGCGCGTTCTTCTCTCGTCGCCGCCGGTGTTTCTCGGCGTGGCCTGATCCTTCGACTTCGCGCGCGATTCCGCCTGCGTGTCTTCTCCAGTACTCCCGCCGTGCGCGACGGGTTTATCGTCACTTCCGATGTCACGCGGGTGGCCCGGCGCGCTGCCATGCGTGACGTCGGGGTGCCGCGCACCCGACCGACCCGGCGGCGAGCGCCCGCGTCGTACTCCGGCGGCTGCGGGAACGGGCCGCGTCCGACGCCGGGGCGGCCGACTGGCTCGCGGGCGGCGGTACGGACATGGCCGCCGAACTGGTGGCTCTCGCCCACGAGCGACAGGACGACTTCCTCGTCATCGACACGAGTACCCCGCCCTCGGAGCTGGTGCTGCCGAGCGGACCGGGGGAGCACACCGCGCGGACGCAGGCCGTGCCGACGGAAGCTGCGCGGCCGCCACTCGCGCGGTCGGGAGGGGACGCGTGACGGCCCAAGGCGTGTCCCGGCCCGGGACGTTCGCCCCGTTGGCGCACCGGGCGTTTCGCCGCCTGTGGATCGGGCAGTGCGCCAGGCTGGTCGGGGACGGTGTCTTCACCGTCGCGCTGATGCTGCTGATCCTCGGGCGCCCGGGCGCCGCGTCCCAACTCGGCCTGGTGCTGGGCGCGGAGACCCTGGGAGCGGCGGGGGTGCTGCTGTTCGGCGGTGCACTGGCGGACCGCGTACGGCGCACCAGGCTGATGATGACGGCGGACGGTCTGCGCTCCTGCGCCGTACTGGTGGTCCTCGCCCTGGGGGCGGCCGCGCCGGTACCGGTGCTGATGGGGTGCGCGCTGCTGGTGGGGGTCGCCAGTGGCCTCTTCCGGCCGGCCTTCGGCGCGGTGCTGCCCAGCCTCGTACCCGAGGACCACATCCAGGCGGCCAACGCGCTGCGTTCCCTGACCACGCGTCTGACCGGGATCGCGGGTCCGGCGCTGGGCGGCGTCCTCGTCACGGGACCCGGCTCCACCACGGCGTTCGGGGTGCAGCTCGGTATGTGTGCGATCAGCCTGCTGACGCTGTACGGCGTCCGGGACGCCACGCCCGAACGTCCCGCTGCCGAGGGGGCGACGCAGGAGCGCCCCTCCCTCTTCGGGGACATCCGGGAGGGCCTTCGGGTGCTGCTGGCGCACCGGTGGATCACGGCGGTGGTCGGGCAGGGGGCGGTTCAACTCGCACTGGTGACCGCGCCCGCGACGCTGCTGCTGCCCATCGTGCTCGAAGACCGCGGCCAGGTGGGCCATGTCGGATGGGTGATGTCGGCGTCCGCTCTGGGGGCCGTGGTCGGCTCGGTCCTGGGCGCCCGGTTGCGGGTCGCCCGGCCGGGGCTGTGGGCGATGACGGCCCTGCTGTTCCAGCTCGTCGAACTCGCCTGCTTCATCGCGGAGGTGCCGACGGTGACGGTGGGCGCGGCGGTCCTGCTGTCCGGGGTGGGCTATTCCGTTTTCGGGGTGCTGTGGATGAGTGCCCTGCACACCCAGGTGCCCCGGCGGTACCTCGGGCGGGTGCTGTCCGTCGACGCCACCGCGAACACCGCTCTCCAGCCGGTCGCGCTCGCGCTCATGGGCGCGCTCATCGCCGGGGTCGGGGTGCCGGCGGTCGCGGCCGGCGCGGCGGTGGTGCTGGTGACCTCCACGCTCCTGCCCCTGGCCGTGCCCGGCGTGGCGGCGTTCCACGACCCGTCGGGTACGCGGACGTCCGAACCGGAGCAGGGCGTATGAGAGCTGTTGCATGAGCACTGTGACATGTTCCGGCCACGTCTCCGACCCGCCGGCGGTCGACCCCACGGCCGTGCCGGTCCGGTGCAAGTACCTTGTACGCGCTGCTGGGGGCAGAAGATGCCCCGATCGTGGTCGCGGTGTGTCGGATGGTCGGGAGCAGGATCTGAGGCTGCTGGAGCCGGGTGACCCGAACGTGCGCGTCTTCAGCTCCGGGCGCCCAGAAGCGGCGCGTATCTGCGATGCGACGAGGGCTCTGCTGGCGGGGTCGAGCACTATCTGGTTCAGCTCCGGCCAGCATGAAGGGGTAGATGCTGGGGTGTGGGGGCGCCTCCCCACCCCAGCCGTTTTCCATGGCACAGGACCACACCCTGAAAGCCGCCGTTCCGCCGCGCGCGACGGTCCGCCCGTGATCACTTGGGGCCGTCGGTGCCGACAGTCCTGAGCCGCTCGGTCACCTGCGCCAAGGTCGCGGTGAAGGTGTCGAGCCGATCGGCGGGCACGTCCGCGAACAGCAAGGCGGCCAGTTCATCGCGCCCGTCCCGCAGCGCCGATGTGACCGACCCCCCCTTCTCCGTAAGAGAGACGAGCGTGGCCCGCCGGTCAGTGGGGTGCGCCTCTCGAACCACCAGGCCGTCCTCCTGCAGCGCGTCGAGGAGCCCGGTCACGTTACGGGGCGTGACTCCCAGCTGGGTGGCCAGGGCCCGCTGCGTCATGGGTCCGCCGTGGAACAGAGCCCACAGCGCTCCCGCGCGCGCCGTGGTCAGCCCTTTCTCGGCCACCCCCCGCTGCATCATCGCGCCCAGCACCTCGGCGAGCTCGAAGAGCCGGTCGAGCGAAGCCCTGGCGGGAACGGGCCGCTCCGGCATATCGTGAAGTGACTTCACTATGTAGCACCTCCGCATACTAGAATAGCCCTCGGGGCTGCCGCAGAGGAGACGGTCGCCATGACGCAACCGATCAAGCCGCACCCACTCTTCGCCCGCTTCTACGCCAAGCTCGCCGGCCCGGCCCTGGAGAAGGCAGGCGCCGCCGAACACCGCGGACGGCTGCTGGCCGGCCTGACCGGCGAGGTGATCGAGATCGGAGCGGGCAACGGTCTGAACTTCCCCCACTACCCGCCCGAAGTGACGCGGCTCGTCGCCGTCGAACCGGAACGGAACCTGCGCGCACTGGCCCAGGACCAAGCCCCCGATGCTTCGGTGCCGGTGGAGATGTGCGACGCCCGCGCCGAACAGCTTCCCTTTCCCGACGCCTCCTTCGACGCCGCCGTCGTGTGCCTGACGCTCTGCTCCATCGCCGACCCGCATGCGGCCCTGGCCGAACTCCACCGCGTACTCCGACCGGGCAGCCAACTGCGGTTCTTCGAACACGTCCAGGCCGACACTCCCGCGATGCGGCGCGTCCAACGTGTCCTCGACACCACCGTCTGGCCCCGACTCATGGGCGGCTGCCACACCGGCCGCGACACCCAGACCGCCATCACCACCGCGGGCTTCACCGTCACCGGCGTCGACCGCTTCGCGTTCCCTCCGACCCGCATCCCCATGCCCGCCGCCACCCACATCCTCGGCACAGCCGTACGCCCGCCCCCGGGAGGCACCCGATGACCAGCCAGGACGACGCGAACCAGCCCACGACACGGTCGGACATAACCGCTGCCGGCATGTCCGCCACCCTCCTGGCGCGCCTGGCCGACAGGCTCGGCGCGCAAGCCTCCGTCACCGCCGTCTTCGGCGGGCCCGTCACCAACAGCGGCGTCACTGTCATACCCGTCGCCGAGATCGCGCCTCGGCTTCGGAGGCGGGGCCGGCCGCGAGACCGGAGCCGCCAAGAACGGCGAAGGCGGTGGCGGTAGAGGCGGAGCGGCAGGCCGGCCACGCGGCTTCAGCGTGATCAAAGACGGCACCGCCACGTACCAACCCCTTCGAAACCCCTGGACGGACGTCGTCACGCCACTCGTCACCCTCCTGGTGGTCATCGCCGCCCCACGGCTCGCTCGCCATCTCGCGAAGCGCCGCCCTTGGCCGACCACTGGCGTCAGCGGCGACTGGTCGTCTCTCCGGGGGCAACCATCCGCCCTGACACGCCAGAGGCACCGGCGGTTGGCTGGATCGCGCAGCCGCCAGCTCCGGGGCGGGGCCGATCGGTGCACGCGTCCAGCACGACGACAGTGCGCTCGTTCATGTCACCCTCGCTCAGAAGGTGATCACTTGGTCCGCCCAGAGGGTCCATTCGGCGAGCTCCTCCAGGGCTGAGCGGTGAGAGCCCTTGGCCAGGTGTTCCTCCGGGATGCCGCGGGCGTCCAGGCAGATGCCGCAGCACCTCACCTCGGCGCCGTGGCGGGCGGTGGACTCGATCATCCGGTCGAGGCGGTAGTAGCCGTCGGGCACCTTCTGTCCGGAGACCGCGCAGCCCACCGCGTCACCGAGCAGGAAGCCCCGGACCTTGGCGCCCTCGCGCCGAGCGCTCCTGGAACAGCCAGCCGCAAGCTGTTCCAGGAGCGCTCGGTGCCGTACGGCGGGTTGTTGAGGATGAGCAGGACGTTACGACTCATGGTCGCCCCCGTGCGCCGGACGGGGGCTGCGGCTGTCGATGCTGCTCGGCTGCTCCAGTGTCTGGAGAAAGCGGCCGTGCCAGGTGTGGTACCAGACGTCGCCGCTGGTGGCGTGGACCGAGAGCATGCCGACGATGCGGTCGCCGCGCAGGGTGTGCAGGTGTAGTAGCCGGGGAACCGTTCCGGTTCGGTGGAGTGCAGGCCGGGGCGGTGTTCCTTCAGCCACCCGTCGGCGATACGCACCGCCTTGTCGGGCCCGATCCCCGGCGGCCGGGTTGGTTGCCGACGGGCATCATGCAGTACGCGGTGGTCGTCGCGACCGGACGGGTGTTGGGAAGCGGGGTCGTCGTCCCCTCGTCTGGGTACCCGGCACAGGACGGCCCCCTCCGCTGAGGGGGCCGTTTCTGCTTCACGGGGCCCCTTCGTGGGGTGGAGTTGCTGGGAGTGGGCTGGGAGTGGATCTTGCGCATGGGTGCCGTAGCGGGACCGTAGTGGCGGCGTGGCGTTGCCGTATGGGAGCCTCGTCGAGGCGGCCGCAGTGCGCCTCCGCCGACGCCCTACCGGCGCGCTGACCTGCGCATACGTGAAAGGACCCGCCACCTCGGAGTACTCCTCCTCGATGACGGGCCCTCATGCACCGTCGGGACGGCGGGATTTGAACCCACGACCCCTTGACCCCCAGATCATCGCGGAAGGCGTTACCGCAGGTCAGCGCCACTGCGATGCACGAACGACCGTGACGCTGAACTGGGGTTGTTCGCTCCCGCGCACTGCGTGTGGTCCCAAGCTGGTCCCAGCTCTCGCTGTCCCGCCAGGCCGGCCACACAGTCTGCCGCCATGACTGAGGGGCGGCCCTAGAGGTACTTCTTGAGCCACTCGCTTGACGTCTGATCGAAGCCCGACCACGCGGCGTGGCCAGTCAGCTCAGCTACGAACAGCTCGTCGCTGGAGTCGATGTGACGCCTGAGCTCATCGCGAACCTGTGTGACCGACTTCGGGGTCTTGATGATCCAGGTGGAGTCGAGGCTGTGCCACCACGTGCCATACGCCTCGATGGCTTCGATCAGACGGGAGTAGTCCTGGCCGGGGCGATTCAGGTCGTACCCGACCAAGAGTGATCTCGTTGCCATGAACGTTCTCGTTTCCGAGGGCGAACCATGGGCTCGGTGGGCTTGGGTAACCTCACTCACCGCTGTAGGGTCCAAGAGCGCGACCAACGCAATGGCCCCATGCCGATGACTCGACCTCAAGTCGAGGCCCGGGATGGGGCCTTCTTGGGTTCGATCACGTCCATTACAGCACTCGGATAGCAGAACAGCAAACAGCAACCACAACATCTTGTGTTGCATGTCGAAGGGGCTACCAGATCTAGTGGTACATGCTCCTCTGTGCTCAAACTTCTCAGTGTACTGGGCGCCGCTGACAGTCACTCAGGTCGCGAAGGTGGTCTGAGCGGTGCAGGTGGTCGCAGATGGGCGAGGGGTTGGAGGAGTGTTTACCTTCTGCTGGTCGGTGGGGCCGGAGCATGAAGAAGGGGGCGTACGCTTGCTCAAGCAGAGTGGGGCCGCAGGCTTCCCACCGTGCTTTTGGTCCCACTGCCCCCTTCTTCTTGCTCCGGGAGGGGTCCCCGCCGAGCAGCAGAAGGTAAAGACTCCTTCGGCCCCGGTCGGAACGCGGAACGGCCCGCATTGCGCAGACGCGTAGGTGAGTCGAGGATGGCAACTTCGCCTATCGCGTGCGTGCCGGGGTGCGCGTCGGTCGGTGCGTATGAGGAACGGGGCGTCATGGTGTGCGGTCGCGCCCGTTGGGGCCGGTTGGTTTCACCGCTAGAGATCGGGTGCTTGTGTGTGGGCGCGCGTCGGCGGACGCCGCGCGGCGCGGGCCGGAGGCAGGAGCAGAGCGCGAGCGGGAGCCGGGAGCGCGCCCGGCGAAGCGGAGCGCAGCCGGTCTTGATGAGGTAGAGAAACCTGTAACAGGCCGGGGGCGTGGTTCTGCGCCTCACTTGCCGGCCTGAGTGAGCCTCCGGCCGTTATGGGTGCGTACATGGGGCGCGTCCGCGCTGAGCGCATCGAGGATGCGGACCGCGTAGACCTCGCCCATGTTCTCGGCGACCTCGGCGGGCGTCATCCACCTGACGGCCGTGGACTCGTCGGATGTCCGCTCCGTTCCGCCGGATGGCTTGCATCGGAAGACAAGTGCGACGACGCCCCGCGAGGTGTTCTTGTAGACCCCCGTGAGCTGGTCGACCTCGACGAGAACTCCCGTCTCCTCTTCGACCTCCCGCTGTACACCCTCTTCCGGCGCTTCGTCGACCTCCAGTACCCCCCCGGGGGGTTCCCAGGTGCCGTTGTCGGCGCGCTGGATGACCAGGACTCGCCCGTCGTCCCGGACGACCGCCCCCGCTACGGATACGGAGTGGAGCGGCGTTGACCGTGATCGGTGGGCACTGTTACTCATATAGAAGAGCATAGGAGGAAGACAGCACCATGAGGAGTGAGGCGGGACACAGCTCGGACAGGCCGAAGTACCTACAGATCGCCGACGATCTGGCACGGAAGATCCGTACGGGTGCGCTGGCGCCGGGCGCCCAGGTGGACAGTGAAGCCGACATCATCGAGCGCTACAAGGTGTCGCAGGGCACTGTTCGCAAGGCGATGGGCGAGCTGAGAACTGCCGGGCTCATTGAGACGCACCACGGGCGTGGCTCGTACGTGAAGCGACGGCCGCCCGTGCGGCGGAAGTCCTCGGACCGGTTCCGCCGCTCCCATCGCAAAGCGGGCAAGGCGGCCTACCTGGCCGAGACCGAGCAAGCAGGCGTCACAGCTTCAGTGAGCGTGCTGTACGTCGGCCCAACCGAGGCGCCAGGGGAGATCGCCGACCGCCTGAGCGTCGCCCCTGGCGCCAAGGTCCTGGCGCGTAAGCGGCTCTACTTCAGCGACGGCATTCCGACCGAGGAAGCCACGTCCTACCTGCCGTGGGATGTGGTGAAGGACATCCCTGAGATGTTCGCCGAGAACCCTGGCGGTGGCGGGATCTACGCACGCCTGGAGGAGCACGGGAACACGCTGGCTGAGTACGTCGAAACCGTTCGTGCCCGTCTTGCGACGAAGCAGGAGACCGTGGCGCTCAAGCTGAGCCCCGGCTCACCCGTGATCCATCTGACCCGAGATGCGATCACTGACGACGGGCGCGTGGTCGAGGTCTGCGACACGATCATGGCCGCTGACCAGTTCATTCTCGACTACCGGATTCCCGCCGAAGACTGACCGACCACACGTCACCCATCAACCCGTCCGGAGAAAGTCGCCGCGACGGGTTGACTCATGTATAGGAGTCGGGCACTCTTCTAACTGTCACTCATATACATGAGTGCAACTGGCCAACTCATCAAGAGGAGTGCGTCATGCCTTCGTTCAAGATTGACCTTTCGACCGCTGTGGTGATCGTGGCGACGGAGCCGACGATCAAGATGGCGAACAAGCAGGCCGGTGAGGTCGCGGTGGACCGGGACACCGGGGCGACGCTGATGACGGTGGACCTGTTGGTCTCCGATGAGGGGCAGAGCAACCTGTGGAAGGTGACGGTCCCGGAGACCGGTGTTCCGGAGGGGCTGTCGGTCGGCCGCATGGTGTCGGTCGTGGGGCTCAAGGCCCGGGACTGGGAGAACACCTTCAACGGGCAGGCGCGTCACGGGATCAGCTTCCGCGCCGTGTCGCTGGTGGCGGTCTGATCATGTCGGACCTGTCGCTGCTGGTGGATGCCAGTCCGCTGCTGGTGGCTGGTGGGGGCTTGTGGTGGGCGCGTGCGAAGCGTCCGGCGGTGTACTGGTCGCTGGTGCAGATGCCGGCCACCTGGGCCCGGTTCACGGTGACCTACCGGTCCACGATGGACGCGTGTGGGCTGACGGTCCGTCCCTCGCGGCTTCGGATGCTGCTGGCTCGTGCGGCGCGGCGGGAGGTGCAGCCGGTTCCGCCAAGGGTGTTGCTGGTGACGCCGACTACGACGGGCCTTAGGGTGCGGCTGCGGCTTCCGGCGGGGCTGGAACCGGCGGATGTGGCGGCGGCCTCGGGTCGGCTGCGGCACGCCTGGGGCGTCCACGCGGTGAACGTGGTGGAGACCAAGCCGGGTGTGGTCGAGCTGCGGATGACCGGCTACGACGTCCTGCGGCGGGTGCGGATGCCGCGCCGGGCCCGGCCTGGGCCGATGGTGGTTCCGGTGGCGGTGCGGGAGGACGGTACGCCGTTCGTGCGGGACTACCTCAAGGTGCCGCACGCCCTCACCCTTGGCGCGAATCAGTCGGGTAAGTCGATGTACCACCGGAACCTGATCAAGAAACTCGCCTCACAGCGGGTCGCCTTGGTCGGGATCGACTGCAAGCGCGGGGTGGAGCAGTCGGCCGCCTCACCCCGGCTGTCGGCACTGGCTACCGACCCCGCTCAAGCACTCGAACTGCTCGACGCCTTGGTCGAGGAGATGGAACGGCGGTATGACCTGCTGAAAGAGGCACAGGGCATCGCCTGGGATACCGCTCCGGGTGAGATCACCGCCGACATATGGGGCCTTGCTGAGGATGAGCGGCCGGTGCCGATCGTGGTGTTCATCGATGAGGTGGCGGAGCTGTTCCTTGCCTGGACGCGGAAGGATGAGGAGCGGCGGGACCGGATCGTCACTCAGCTCATCCGGTTGGCCCAGCTCGCTCGCGCGGTCGGGATCTTCCTGGAGGTGTGCGGGCAGCGTTTCGGTTCGGAGTTGGGCAAGGGCGCGACGATGTTGCGCGCTCAGCTCACGGGCCGGGTGGTGCATCGGGTCGCGGACAAGCAGACGGCTGAGATGGGGTTGGGGGATCTGTCCCCGGAAGCCGTTCCGGCCGCCACGTCGATTCCGCCGGATCGGCCGGGAACGGCGGTCGCTGCTGACGCCTCCGGCGGCTGGTCCCGCATCCGCACCCCGCTGACCTCCCTGGCTGAGATGGCCACCGCGTGCCGCCTCCATGCGCACCTTGTGCCTGATGTTCCGGCGCTGGCGCCGTTCCGCCCGCAGGTCCCGGCCGAACCTGCCACCGCCGCTCCGGTGCGGTTGATCAAGCCGGTCCCGGCCGCCGAGTAGCTACCGGCCACTTCCTGTTCGTCGGTGGCGCGGCCGTCTCCGCGCCAAGTCCCTACCCCCGCCATGCCCGAAACCCCTGGAAGGACGGTCCTGTCATGGCCGCACGGAAGACCACCCGGGTCAAGAAGCCGCCCGCGTGCCCGGACTGCAAGGGCACCGGTGAGACGACGGAGGTCGTTCGCGTCGGCTCCCGCCGCAAGGCCCGCGAGATCGACGCCCGTCAGAGCGTGCTGTGCGTGACGTGCTTCGGCTCCGGCACCGCGTGAGTGGGTGGAGGGAGCTGACCGTGTTCCGGAATCTGCGCATCGATGCCGTGCTCGTGCAGGCGGTGATCGCTGGTGCCTTGTCGTTCGCGCATCTGCATGACCTTGCGGCGGCGGCCGGACAGGACGGGTGGAAGGCGTGGGCCTACCCCGTGTCGGTCGACCTGCTGTTGGTGGCGGCCTGGCACCGGCTCCGGCACGGCACCGCCAAGACGGCGGCCTGGTGCTGGTTCCTCATCGCCCTTGCCGCCTCCCTCGGCGCGAACATCGCCACCGCCGGCCTCCTCGACCTCAACCAGCCACCGGACTGGCTGCGCATCCTCGTCGCCGGATGGCCCGCCCTCGCCTTCTTCGGCGGCACCCTCCTCGCCCACCAACGCCCCACCCACGAC
>NZ_VJYK02000180.1 GCF_007097205.2 Streptomyces alkaliterrae | reverse complement strand
GTGGCGGGCCGGGCGCGGTCCGGGCTGGCGGCCCGTCGGGGGCGGCCGGGTGGTCGCCGAGCGCGGCGGCCCGCTGGAGGACGAGGCGCGGCTGCTCGCCGGGGAACTGGACCTGGAGTACGGCGACGGCGACGCCGGTCCCGGCGACGTCGAGCTGGCCCTGAGCCCGGACACCCCCGGCGGGCGGGAGGGCTACGAACTGACCACCGAGGACAACCGGGTACGCATCCGGGGCAGTGCGCGGGCCGGTGTCTTCTACGGCACCCGGACCCTCCTGCAGTCCGTCCGGGAGCGCGGCGAGATGCCCGAGGGGACCGTGCGCGACCGCCCGGACCGGGCCCAGCGCGGGCTGATGGTCGACATAGCCCGCAAGCACTTCCCCGCCGACTGGCTCGCGGACCGGATACGCGAGATGGCCGACCTCAAGCTCAACCAGCTCCATCTGCACTTCTCCGACGACCAGGCCTTCCGCATCGAGAGCGAGACCAGCCCGGAGATGGTCGCCGAGCGGCACCTGACCAAGCGGGAGGTACGGGAACTGGTCAGGCTGGCCCGGTCCCGGCACGTCACGGTCGTGCCGGAGATCGACTCACCCGGCCACCTCGGCGCCGTGCTGGAGGCGCACCCGGAGCTGAAGCTGCGCAACGCCGCCGGGCAGGAGGTGCCCGGCGCCATCGACATAGGGAACCCGGAGTCCGGTCGGCTGATCGACCGGCTGGTGCGGGAGTACGCGCCCCTCTTCCCCGGCGCGTACTGGCATCTGGGCGGCGACGAGTACCGCCCGCTGACCGCCTCCGACCCGGAGGCCAACCATCCCCGGCTGCACCGCATCGCCCGGGAGCGCTTCGGCGCCGGCGCGGGCGTCGCGGACCTCGCCACCGCGTGGCTGAACGACCGCGCCGCCACCGTCCGCGCCCTCGGCTACACCCCGCAGGTCTGGAACGACGGCATGCACGCCGGTGGTGTGGTGAAGCCGAGTGCGGGCCGCGAGGTGGCGTACTGGACGGGCAAGGAGATCGGCGCCCGGCAGCCGGAGGAGTACCTGCGGGAGGGGTGGAGCCTCGTCAACTTCAATGATGAGTACCTCTACTACGTTCTGGGCGAGCCGCACGACTTCATCTATCCGACCGGCGAGCGTATTTACCGCGAGTGGTCGCCGGCGGTGCTGAGGGGGTCCCGGGCGGTGCCGGCGGAGCTGGCCGGGCCGGATCGGATACGCGGCGCTCGGTTGGCGGTGTGGTGCGACCGGGCCGGGGCGCAGACCGTCGAGGAGGTCGCGGCGGGCATACGGCTGCCGCTGCGGGCGCTCGCCCAGCGGGTGTGGGACCCGCGTCCGCCCGAGGCGCCGTGGCCGGACTTCGCGGAGCTCGCCCGGAAGGTGGAGTGAAGCCCGCAGGTCAGCACCTGTATGGCTGAAAGGTGGGGGTTGCGGGGAAGGTGTGTGATCTGCCAGTCGGTGCCGCCCTGCGGCAGGACTCGCGCGCGTCCCGGAGGCGGACGCGAAGACGGCCGGGGTCGCCACCCCCCACAGGAGAGACCCCGGCCGCCGTCGAGTACGGACTGCGCAGGCAGGCCCGTACTCCACTCAGCGCCGGCGCCCCACAATGTGTTACTCGACGGCGACCCGCCCCGGTGTAATCGCATCTGCACGTACATCTGCAAGTACATCTTCCATCGGGGAGCATGGACGTAGACCTACTTCAGGCCGTACGGTTCTGATCGCGCACAAGGATTGTCGAAGCTTGAACAACGCGCGCCCGGCCAGGGGCAAGACCAGGCAGACCTCACTACCTAGGGCAGGAAGCGTGCAGGGGGACGAGGCGGAACTCACCGCCGCGGTTCGCGCGGCGCAGGAAGGCGACGAAGCGGCCTTCCGCACCGTTTACCGCGCCGTGCACCCACGGCTGCTCGGCTACGTCCGGACGCTCGTACCGGACGCGGACGCCGAGGACGTGGCGTCGGAGGCGTGGTTCCAGATAGCCAGGGACCTCCAGCGGTTCACCGGCGACGCCGACAGGTTCCGCGGTTGGACGGCGCGGATCGCCCGCAACCGGGCGCTCGACCACATCAGGGCGCGCGGGCGCCGCCCCGTCGCCGGGGCCGACGAGAGCGAACTCACCGGCATGCCGGACGGCGCCGACACCGCCGACGAGGCCCTTGAGGCCCTCGGCACCGGACGCACAATGGCCCTGATCTCCCGGCTGCCCCGCGACCAGGCCGAGGCCGTCGTGCTGCGCGTGGTCGTCGGCCTGGACGCCAAGAGTGCCGCCCAGGTGCTCGGCAAGCGCCCCGGCGCCGTACGCACCGCCGCCCACCGCGGACTGCGGCGGCTGGCGGAGCTCCTGGACGGCGAGGGCGAGCCGGCCGGCGTGGACGGAACCATTCCAGATCAGCGATGGGACCAGGCGCTCACTGTGACGCCGAGGGTCGCCCGAACGCTGAGGGGTACGTGAGGGCTGACGACCGCTACGACTGGCTGGACGACGAGGCCGCGGAGAGACTACTGCGCGGTCGTCCCGTCGGTGACACCTCGGTCCGTCCCCTCGACGACACCCCCGCGCCCGACGGCGCG
Organism: Streptomyces alkaliterrae; assembly: GCF_007097205.2. Classification (GTDB taxonomy): domain Bacteria; phylum Actinomycetota; class Actinomycetes; order Streptomycetales; family Streptomycetaceae; genus Streptomyces; species Streptomyces alkaliterrae. The sequence goes on along the minus strand of NZ_VJYK02000180.1, from coordinate 8,960 downwards.
CATCCGGACGCAACGGGCGAATCGGGCGCGAGCGCCCATGCTTCGGCCGATGTCCCAGCCGCCGACTCCGCCGGTGTCTCCGCCGCTGTCTCCCCGGAGGAACGCGAGCCGGCGCGAGGGCTGATCCGCGCCCTCGACGGGCTGGCCGACGAGCACCGTCGGCCGCCGACGGACACGGAGCTGCCCGGCGAAGCCGAAGCGCTCGCCGCCTTCCGCCAGGCCCGCGCCCCGGGCGCCGGCCTCGCACCCGGCCCCGGGACGACCCGGGGCCGCGCACTCTCCCGCATGCCCGGCAAACCGCTGCGCGCCGGTCTGGCCATGGCGCTGGCCGGCTGCGCCCTGGGCGGCGCCGCGATGGCGGCGACCAGCGGCTTCCTGCCCGGCCCCTTCGGCTCCGACGGGGGCGGAGACCCCGCACGCCCGGGCGGCGGGGCCACCTCGGTGGAGGTGCCCGGCAGCGGTGTGACAGGCGTGCCGCCGGGGAAGGCCGACGGCGACCCGGGAGACGGGCACGGAGAGCGCGGACCGCACGAGCGGCACCGCGAGGACGGCGACCGCCCCGGACACCCCGACCGTCGTGGATCAGACCCGGACGAAGGACCGGACGGAAAGCCCGCGGGCTCGACCGGCGGCGGGTACGGCGACACCCGAGACGTGGCCGGCGCCGCCCGGGGCGGCGGCGAGCGCCCCCTGCCGGACGACGACGCGTTCGGCACCTGGCCCCACCGCACCGAACCGGGCCGCCCCCTGCCCACCAACCCCGACCGCTGGCCCCCGGTCGTCGACGCGCCGCCCACCGGCGGCAATGTCGACCCGGGCACCGTCATGTCGCTGTGCCAGGCGTTCGCCCGTGATCGGCTGGACGCCACAAAGCTCAGGACACTCCAGCGGGCCGCGGGCGGCGCACACCAGGTGGACGGCTACTGCGAGGACCACGGCGCCGGCGGCGGCGCCGAGGGCGGTGACGGACTCGAGGGCGGTGACGGGTTGGAGGGCGGCGACGGGCTCGAAGGTGGCGACGGGCTCGAAGGTGGTGACGGGTTGGAGGGCGGTGACGGGTTGGAGGGGGGCGACGGAGGCTTCGAGGACGGCGACGACGTGCCGCCCCCGCCCAGCGCCGAGCGTCCCGGAGGCAACCGTCCGAAGCCGGGCGTCGAGCGTCCGAAGCCGGGCGTCGAGCGTCCGAAGCCGGGTGTCGAGCGTCCCGGAGGCAGCCGTCCGAAGCCGGGCGTCGAGCGCCCTGGGCCGGGCGTCGAGCGCCCTGGGAAGGGCGATGGCCGCCCGGCGAAGGGCGACGGCCGGCCCGGCGGCGCTGAGGTCCGCCCCGGCAGGGGCGTCGACGTACCCGTTGTGGTGACGCAGTAACGATCCGCCAGGGGGTCTGACCCCGGCCGCCGACCCTTGCGCACTCACCCGAAAGAGTGATTCAGCTCGCACGGCGACCCTCCGCCGCCCCTCGGGCCGCGCCCGTCACATCCCGACCGACACCCCGCCCCCGGTCGCTCACGCGTCTCCCCGGCAGCCCGTTTCCACTGGTCAGAGCTGGTGTCGGCCCGTTCGTCACGGCCCCCGCGACACGACCTGCCCGGCGCGAGGACACGCCCCGGGGCCGCCCCTCTCACATCCGTCCCAGCTCGTCGCGGGACCGCCGCGGACGAGGGTGTGACACTTTTCGAGGGGGTGACGCAGTACAGAGTGAGCCGACTGGTCATCGGCGAGCGCGCCACCCGAGGTTCCCCCCGTACCTGCGGGTCCGCGCGATGGCGCGGGCGGGATATGTTCCCCCGATCCCGCCCGCGCCCCTTCTTCCTTCTTCTCGACGCCGCTCCTCCGGTTTCATCGGACGGGCGGCGTTCCGCTTTTCCCGAACGGCCGACGTTCCCGCGAACGTCAGGGGCGGACCGGCCGTGGCCGATCCGCCCCTGACGAAGTCGTCCGCCGCGCTCAGCTGTAGACGATGACCTTGTCGCCCGCCCGGACCTCGTCGAAGACCTTGGCGATCTTCTCGCGGTCCCGCACGTTCACACATCCGTGTGAAGCGCCGTTGTAGCCGACGGCGGCGAAGTCGGCCGAGTAGTGCACCGCCTGGCCCCCGCTGAAGAACATCGCGAACGGCATCGGCGTGTCGTACAGCGTCGAGTGGTGGTCGCGGCTCTTGAAGTCGACCTTGAACGTGCCCTCACGCGTGGGCGTGTACTGGGAACCGAACCGCACGTCCATGGCCGCCATGACCTTGCCGTCGATCATCCACGCGAGAGTCCGGCTCTCCTTGCTGATGCACAGCACCCGGCCCGTCGTGCAGCGCTTGTCCGGGTCGGCGATCGGGTAGCTCGTCTGCGGGTTGAGCTGGGCGGCGGTAGGCGTGGTCGTGCGGTCCCTCAGCGAGCGCCACGTCTCGGGCGTGGTCGTCCCGGTCTGCGCGAGCGCCCGCTGCTTCTGGAACTCCCGGACGGAACCGCTGGTCAACGTGCCGTAGTAGCCGGAGGGGTTCCGCTGGAGAAGTCCCAACTGCTGGAGCCTGGCCTGTACCTCGCGTACGTGCCGGCCTTCGCTTCCCTCGACGAGCAGCGGCGCCGGGCCTCGGGTGTCGATCGCCGGGCGGGTCGGGGTGGGACTCGGCGTGGCAGAGCCCGGTGCCGAGGTCGCCGGGTCCGGGGTGGTCGGAGTGGACGGCACCGCCTCGGGTTCCCTGGCGCCCGCCGGCTCCTTCGGGTCGGCCGGCGGCTGACTCGTCGCGGCGCGTGGGTCCTTGTCGCCGTTCTTGCCCGTGTCGTCGGCGCCGTCGACGCCCGCCGCCGCCCTGCTGGGTTCGCCGGCGCCGGAAGTGTCCACGGTGACGCCCTCGCAGCCCACGGTCAGGGCCAGTACGGCGATCGCGCCGCACATCGTGCTCAACGCCCTGGACCTCAGCCTCATCCCCGACCCCCTGCTCGTTCGCGACGTGTCTTCCTGTGGCCAGGCAGACGCCGCCCCCGTCCGAAGAGTTCCCCGTCGGCGGCGGCTGATACGCAGTCGTGACACCCGAGCCTTACCCGTCCCCGGGGCGGGCACAGCACGATTTCCGGTCGAAGCCCTGGCCGGCCGGGAGTTGCCCCCGGAGCTCTCCGCCCAACGAGTTGGTTTGAGGCGACCGTCGGGCGGGGAATGGCCCGCGGCAGACGCCAACTCGCCCGAACGGGCGTCCGAGCAGGGCCGCCGAACAGGCGACGCCCGTACCAACCGTCGCAGAACGGGAGGAACCCGCCATGGCCTCGTCCGCCGTAGACCCGCCCGATACGGCCTTCACGGGGCTCACCGTCCAGGCCGCCGCGTTGGCGGCCGGTGAGACGACGTCCCGGGCACTGGTCGCGGAGTCGCTGCGGCGGATCGCCGCCGGGCAGCCGACCTTGAACGCCTTCCGCCTGGTCCGTGCCGAACGCGCCCTCGCCGAGGCCGAGGAGGCCGACCGGCGGCTGGCGGCGGGGGAGCGGCTGCCGCTGCTCGGTGTTCCCCTCGCGGTGAAGGACGACACCGACGTGGCGGGTGAACCGACCGCGTTCGGCTGCCCCGGCGAGTTCCCCGTCAAACGCGCCGACGCCGAGGTCGTCCGCAGGCTGCGAGCCGCCGGTGCGGTGATCGTCGGCAAGACGAACAGCCCGGAGCTCGGCCAGTGGCCGTTCACCGAGGGACCGGCGTTCGGGGAGACCCGCAACCCGTGGAGCCTCGACCACACCCCCGGCGGTTCCTCCGGCGGTTCGGCCGCCGCCGTGGCGGCCGGGCTGGTGCCCGCCGCGCTCGGCTCGGACGGCGCCGGTTCGGTGCGCATCCCCGCGGCGTGGACACATCTCGTCGGCATCAAGCCGCAGCGCGGCCGACTGTCGACCTGGCCCGACGCGGAGGCGTTCCACGGCATCACCTGCCACGGCCCGTTGGCGCGAACCGTCGCGGACGCGGCGCTGCTGCTCGACGCAGCTGCCGGCAACACCGTCGGCGACCTGCACCGTCCGGCGCCCGTGGCCGCTCGGGAGGCGGCCACCCGGGAACCCGGTCGGCTGCGGATCGCGCTGTCCACCCGGGCCGCGTTCACCGGGACCCCCAAGCGACTGGACCCGGAGGTCCGCGCGGCGGTGACCGCGCTGGCCGAACGGCTGGCCGCGCTCGGCCACGAGGTGGCCGAGGCCGAACCGCGCTACGGCCCGATCGGCGTGACCTTCGTACCGCGCGCCACCGCCGGCATCCGGGACTGGACCCGCAGGGTGCCGGACCCCGCGCTGCTCGACCCCCGCACCCGGGCCGCCGCCGCGACCGGCCGGTTGCTGGGCGGGCCCGTGCTGCGGCTGGCCCGCGCGGCCGAGGGCCCGCTGCGGCGCCGCGTCGGGGCTCTCTTCCGCGAGCACGACGTCGTGCTCGCGCCGACCACGGCCACCCCGCCACCGCCCGTCGGCAGCATGGCCCGGCTCTCCGGCTGGCGTACGGACCGGGCGATGATCGCCCACTGTCCGTACGCGTGGCCGTGGAACGTGCTGGGCTGGCCGGGCGTCAACGTACCGGCGGGCCGTACGGCGGCCGGGCTGCCGGTCGGCGCGCAGCTGCTGGGGCCGGCCGGCTCGGAACCGCTGCTGATCTCGCTGGCGGCCCAACTGGAGGACGACCGCCGCTGGTTCGAGGCACGGCCACCCGCACTGCCCACCGCCGTCCCCGGGAGCTGAACGGACAGAGACGCCCGGCACACCCCGCGGATATCCGGTTGCCGACGGCCGCCCGTTCGGACACGTTGGCCGGATGATCGGACTACCGCACGTCCTCACCGAGGAGCAGTGCCAGGAGTTGGACGCCGAGCGGCTGCGACCGGCCGTCACTCGATTGTGTGAACGGCTGGGGGTGCCCGGCGCCCGGCCGGAGCCGTTCGAGGAGGGCTCACTCCCGGTGTACGCGGTGGGGGAGGAACTGGTCCTGAAGCTCTACCCGCCGCCGTACGTCGACGAACTGCGAGTCGAGAGCGCCGCACTGCGGGCCCTGCACGGCCGGTTGCCGGTCGCGGTGCCGGAGGTGCGGGCCGCCGAGGTAGTCGAGGGGTGGGGCGTCCTGCTGATGGACCGGCTGCCCGGGGAGAGTCTGGCCCGGGCCTGGCCGGGACTGTCCGCCGCCGAACGCCGTCGGGTGGTCGAATTCCTCGGCCGCGCGCTCGCCGCGACCCACGCGGTCCCGCCACCGGACGACCTCGGCCCGGCCGACTGGGCGACGTTCGTGAAGGACCAGGCCGCCGGTTGCGTGGCCCGCCAGCGGGAGCTCGGCACGCCTGCCGCCTGGCTGCGGCAGATCCCGGACTTCCTCGCGGCCGTGGAACTTCCCGCCGGGCCAACGGTGTTCCTGCACACCGAGTTCATGCCGGTGCACGTCCACGGCCGCCGGGAAGGTGAGCGCTGGACGGTCACCGGGCTGCTGGACTTCGAGCCCTCGATGCGCGGAGCCCGCGAGTACGACCTGGTCGCGGTCGGCCTCTTCGTCACCCGTGGCGACGCGGGACTGCTGCACGCCTTCCTGACCGCCTACGGGCTCGAAGAGCGGGAGATCGCGGCGATTCCCCGGGTGGCGATGGCGTACACCCTGCTGCACCGCCACTGCCACCTCCCGTGGTTCTCGCGGGAGATCCCGCCGGGCGACGCCACGACGTTCGACGAACTCGCCCACCGCTGGTTCGGCGTCACCGCGCCCTGAGCCCGGTAGCGGCCCGAGACCAGTTGCGGCCCGAGGCCGGTTGCGGCCCGAGACCGTGGGGCGGCCCGAGGCCGTGGGCAGCCCGGAGACCGGCGGGGCAAGGCTGAGACATAAGCCGCCGATCGTCGGGTACGCGTGGCGCACGGGAGGAAACGGAATCCTCCCGCGAACGAGGGAGAGGAGGACACTGTGTCGAAGGTCGAGGAGTCCGTGGAGGTCGCCGTTCCGGTGCGCACCGCCTACAACCAGTGGACGCAGTTCGAGACGTTCCCCGGGTTCATGGAGGGTGTCGAACGAGTGGAGCAGCGTACCGACACGCTCACCCACTGGGTGACCGACATCGGCGGTACGCGGCGGGAGTTCGACGCGCGGATCACCGAGCAGATCCCGGACGAGCGGGTGGCCTGGACGACCGTGGCCGGCGAGGCGAGGCAGGCGGGAGTGGTGACCTTCCACCGGCTGGACGCCGACCGGACCAAGGTGATGCTCCAGATGGAGTTCGACCCTGACGGCCTGGCCGAGACCGTCGGCGACAAGCTCGGCTTCGTACGGCGCCGGGCCGGTGGTGACCTGGAGCGGTTCAGGAAGTACATCGAGGCGCGGGGCGCCGAGAGCGGCGGCTGGCGGGGCACCGTCTGACCACCACGGCGCCCCGGCGCCGCCCGTGGCCTGGCCTCGCCGCCCGCACCGATCGCCGGTGCGGGCGGCGGCCGCGCGTTCCGGCCCGTTGTCGGTGCCCGGTGCTTGACTGGTTGTCGACCGTACGTGGAGGAGGGGCTGTGCTGGTCGAGCGGAGTGGGGACCTGCTGCGGGACGACGCCCAGGCGTTGGTGAACCCGGTCAACACGGTCGGAGTGATGGGCAAGGGCCTGGCGCTGCGCTTCAAGAGCGCCTACCCGGAGATGTCCAAGGTCTACGTCCGCGCCTGCGCGGCAGGGGAGGTCCGGGCAGGGCGGGTGTTCCCGGTCGCGGTGGGGGAGCGCCGCTGGGTGCTGAACTTCCCCACCAAGCGGCACTGGCGCTCCGGAGCCCGGCCGGGCGACATACGCGCCGGTCTGGACAGCCTCGTCGAGGTGGCCGCCGAGCTACGGCTCGGCAGTGTGGCGATACCCGCGCTGGGGTGCGGCGAGGGTGGCCTGGAGTGGGCGTGGCTGCGGGAGACGGTCCGGGAGCGGCTGGCGGGCGCGCCGTTCGAAGTCCGCCTCTACGTCCCGGCGGAGCTGGAGACGCTTCCCGCGCCGGGGCCGGAGGCGCCCGGTCGCCCGTGCGCCGACCGGGTGGGGACGTGAGCGGGCCGGGCGCGGACGCGGGCTCGGCCGCCACCGGGCGGTGGGTCGTGGTGGTCATGGGCGTCACCGGCACGGGCAAGACGACCGTCGGTCGGCTGCTCGGCGAACGCCTTGGCGTGCCTTTCGCCGACGCGGACGACTTCCACCCCGACACGAACATCGCGAAGATGAGCCGTGGCACGCCGCTGGAGGACGCGGACCGGTGGCCGTGGCTGGACGCCATCGGCCGCTGGGCGGCCGCCCGCGGCGCCGCCGCGGGCGCCGCGGGCGTGGTCGGCGGCGTTGTCGGCTGTTCGGCACTGAAGCGGTCCTACCGGGACCGGTTGCGCGCCGCCGCCGGGAACGGCCTCTTCTTCCTCCACCTCGTCGGCGACCAGACGCTGCTCACCAGACGCCTCACAGGCCGGCGTGACCACTTCATGCCACCTTCCCTGCTCGCCTCACAACTCGCCGTCCTCGAACCGCTGGAGTCCGACGAGGCGGGCATGGAGCTGGACGTCTCGGACGATTCGCGGTCGCTCGCCGCCCGGGCGGCCGCCGCCGTACGGCTTCTCTGAACGCTCCCGGTCCCGTTCTCCGAAGGCTCCCGGCCCCGCCCGGCGTCCGGCAGGTGAACGGCGTCGGGAAAGGAGGTTAATTCCGGGCGTGGTCACGCCGGTTGGTTGTTCGTCGATCCGTTGTTAACCCGCCGTTGCCACGGCGTTGGGCCATTCAGTCGCTTGCGCCTCTAACGTCGGCGACGTGCCATCACCTACCGATACCGAGCGCGGCGAACAATCCTGGCGGATCGCCGTTCTCGCCGATTCCGACACCCGCTGGAAATGGGGCGGGCTGACCGCTCAGCGCCTCGTTCCCGACGTCGACCCGACCGTGGGCGTCGACGGCCTCCTGCTGCGCGGACGGGCCACGCCGACCCCGCGCCAACTGCGTGAAGTCGGCCTCCCGGCCGCCTCGTTGCGCGAGGTCACGGTGTCGGAGTTCCTTTCGGTGGCGGGTGACTACGACCTGGTCGTGCTCTCCTGTGTCGGCGGCACCGTGCAGGCGATGCTGCACGGCCTTGCACACCGGTGGAATTCCACGCCCAGGGAGAACGGGCCGCGTCCGGTACTGGTCACGGGATACGTCGGAGTGGTCTACGAAAAGCTCACCGACGGCCTGCTCCTGCGGAGCGGAGCCGATCTGGTGCTGGCGAACTCCCGGGAGGACGCCGAGCGTTTCCGTTCCGTTTACCGGGGAGTCGGCGCGGCGCCGGAATCCGTTGTGGAATGCGCCCTCCCGTTTCTCGGTGGGAAGCCCTACGCGCCGGACGCGGCCCGTCCGTTCACCGTCACCTTCGCCGTGCAGCCCTCGGTGCCCGCCGACCGGGAGGGCCGGCTCCACCTGCTCAACCGGGCCGTCGACCACGCCAGGCGATACCCGGACCGCCAGGTCCTCATCAAGCTGCGCAGCAAACCCGGCGAGCAGACCACCCACGTGGAGGAGCTGCCCTACCAGCGGCTCGCCGAGCGCCTGCCGGGCGGCCTGCCGGGCAACTGTCGGCTGGTCTACGGGCACATGGGCGAGGTGCTCGACGGCACCGACCTGCTGGTCACCGTCAGCTCCACCGCCGCGCTGGAGTCGCTGCACCGGGGCATCCCGACCGGCATCCTGACCGACCTGGGCATCCGGGAGTCGCTGGGCAACCACCACTTCGTCGGCTCCGGCTGCCTGGTCTCCTGGGACGAACTCGACGAGGGCCGGCTGCCCACCCCGGACCTCGAGTGGACGACCGGGCACGGTGTCGTCTCCGACAGCCCCTACGAGGCCGCCTTCGACGCCGCCCGCGCCCGGGTCGCCGAACTGCTCGGTCGCGGCGAACTGCCGCCGATCGCCCCCTACTACACCCCCACCACCGCGCCCGGCTACCTGCCCGGAGTGCTCGCGCGGCACGGCCTCGCACCGGACGGCGCCCCGCGCGCCGAGCCGCCCGAGGCC
>NZ_VJYK02000018.1 GCF_007097205.2 Streptomyces alkaliterrae | reverse complement strand
GTACGGAGGGTGGTGCGGTGGTGGTGCTCCCACGAGCGTATAGCACGTACATTCGATTTACCGCCCAGAGCTTCCCACTTCACCCGAACGTGTGGCGGGGATAGCGTTGGATCATGATGGATTCCTCCGCCCACCCGGAAGCCCGCGCCGAGACGCGTGTACTCAGGGAGGCCACCGACCGGCTGCTGGCCGCCGTCGGGAAGCTGGACGACAAGGCCGTCGCCGAACCGTCGCTGCTGCCCGGCTGGACCCGCGGACACCTCCTCACCCACCTCTCGCGGAACGCCGACGCGCTGGTCAACGTCCTCCAGGGCCGGTCCATGTACGCCAGCGGCGAGGCCAGGGAGGCCGACATCAACGCCGGCGCGTCTCGCGGTGCCGCGGAACAGCTCGCCGACCTGCGGGCCGGCGCCGACCGGCTGGAGTCGGTCATGGACGCCCTCACCACCGAGCAGTGGGGGGCCACCGTCGAGCTGCGCAACGGCGTCACCGACTCCGCCTCCGCGATCCCCTTCCGCAGGCTCGTCGAGGTCGAGCTCCACCACGTCGACCTCGGCGTCGGCTACTCCGTCGACCAGCTGCCCGGCGCCTTCACCGACCGCGCCGTGGAGTACCTGGCCAGGCGCTTCTCCGGCCGTGCCGACGTGCCCGCGCTCCAGCTGCGCGCGGAGGACGGACGCAGCTGGACGACCGGCGCCGAACCGGCCGCCGGCGTCGCCCGCCGGATCGTCGTCGGCACCCCCGGTGCACTGGTCGGCTGGCTGTCCGGCCGCACCCCCGGCAGCGGGCTCACGGCCGACGCGTCGCTGCCCGCCCTGCCTCCGCTCTGAGAGAGCGGGCGTCCGACACAGTGGGCCACGTCGCCCCGAGCAGCGGCCCCGCCGTACCGAGCAGAGAAAGGCGCACCATGCCCTACACCGGAAAGGTCGAGGTCGGCGGCCCGGCCGAGGTCCACGAACTGGCCGACCTGCTGATCTCCAAGGTCGCCGTCGGCGCGATGAACAACAACGCCTACCTGCTGCGCTGCCGGGAGACCGACGAGCAGCTCCTCATCGACGCCGCCGCCGAACCGCGGACCCTGCTGAACCTCATCGGCGCCGACGGCATCGCCAAGGTCGTCACCACCCACCGCCACGGCGACCACTGGCAGGCGCTGGCCGAGGTGGTCGCGGCGACCGGCGCCCGCACCCACGCCGGCCGCCACGACGCGGAGGGCATCCCGGTGCCCACCGACGTGCTGCTGGACGACGGCGACACGGTCACCGTGGGCAGGTGCGAGCTGACCGTCCGGCATCTGGTCGGCCACACCCCCGGCTCCGTCGCCCTCGTCTACGACGACCCGCACGGCCACCCCCACGCCTTCACCGGCGACAGCCTCTTCCCCGGCGGCGTCGGGAACACCTGGGGCGACGCCGACAACTTCAACTCCCTGCTGCACGACGTCGAGACCAAGCTGTTCGGCCGGCTCCCGGACGAGACCTGGGTCTACCCCGGACACGGCGACGACACCAGCCTCGGCGCCGAGCGCCCCCACCTGCCGGAGTGGCGCGAACGCGGCTGGTGAGACCCGGCGAGCCCCTGGCGGACGGGCCACCCCGCCGCGGCCGATACCCGACGGCGGGGGCGGCGTCCTGTCGGTGCCGGGTCGTAGGGTGTGGGACATGGCAGACCCCTCCAGCTACCGTCCCAGGCCGGGGCAGATCCCCGATTCCCCGGGGGTCTACCGCTTCCGCGACGAGCACCAGCGGGTGATCTACGTCGGCAAGGCCAAGAGCCTTCGACCGCGCCTGTCCTCCTACTTCCAGGACCTCTCCAACCTCCACCCGCGCACCCGCACCATGGTCACCACCGCCGCCTCGGTGGACTGGACCGTGGTGTCCACCGAGGTGGAGGCGCTGCAGCTGGAGTACACCTGGATCAAGGAGTTCGACCCCCGGTTCAACGTCAAGTACCGGGACGACAAGAGCTATCCGTACCTCGCCGTCACGATGAACGAGGAGTTCCCGAGAGCCCAGGTGATGCGCGGCGCCAAGCGGAAGGGCGTGCGCTACTTCGGGCCGTACGGTCACGCCTGGGCGATCCGCGAGACGGTCGACCTGCTGCTGCGCGTCTTCCCCGTCCGCACCTGCTCGGCCGGGGTGTTCAAGCGCTCCGCGCAGATCGGCCGGCCCTGCCTGCTCGGCTACATCGGCAAGTGCTCGGCGCCCTGCGTCGGCCGCGTCTCCGCCGAGGAACACCGCGAACTCGCCGAGGAGTTCTGCGACTTCATGGCCGGCCGCACCACCGCCCACCTCCGCCGGCTGGAGAAGGAGATGCAGCGGGCGGCAGAGGACCTGGAGTACGAGCGCGCCGCCCGGCTGCGCGACGACATACAGGCGCTGCGCCGCGCGATGGAGAAGAACGCCGTGGTGCTCGGCGACGCCACCGACGCCGACGTGGTCGCGCTCGCCGAGGACGAACTGGAGGCCGCGGTACAGATCTTCCACGTGCGCGGCGGCCGCATCCGGGGCCAGCGCGGCTGGGTCACCGACAAGGTGGAGGCCATCGGCACCGGCGAGCTCGTCGAACACGCGCTCCAGCAGCTCTACGGCGAGGAGCGCGGCGAGGCGATTCCCCGCGAGGTCCTGGTGCCCGCGCTGCCCGACCCCGCCGAGCCGCTGACCGAGTGGCTGACCGGACTGCGCGGTGCCCGCGTCGACCTGCGCGTCCCGCAGCGCGGCGACAAGCGCGACCTCATGGACACCGTCCGGCGCAACGCCGAACAGACGCTCAACCTCCACAAGACCAAGCGCGCCTCCGATCTGACCACCCGCTCCCGGGCCCTGGAGGAGATCGCCGAGGCGCTCGACCTGGACTCCGTGCCGCTGCGCATCGAGTGCTTCGACGTCTCCCACCTCCAGGGGGAGGACGTGGTGGCGTCGATGGTGGTCTTCGAGGACGGGCTGCCGCGCAAGAGCGAGTACCGGCGCTTCCAGATCCGCTCGTTCGAGGGACAGGACGACGTCCGGGCGATGAACGAGGTGGTGGGCCGCCGCTTCCGCCGCTACCTGCGGGAGAAGCAGCGCACCGGTGAGTGGGTCGAACCCGAACCGGACGCCGCGCAGGACGCGGAAGAACCGGACGCCGCGCCGGACGCCGCTCCGGACGCCGAGGCGGCCGACGCCGGCCCGCGCGGCACCGACGGCCGGCCCAAGCGGTTCGCCTACCCGCCGCAGCTCCTCGTCGTCGACGGCGGCCGACCGCAGGTCGCCGCCGCCCGCGCCGCCCTCGACGAGCTGGGCATCGACGACGTCGCCGTCTGCGGCCTGGCCAAACGGCTGGAGGAGGTCTGGCTGCCCGACGACCCCGACCCGGTGGTCCTGCCCCGCACCAGCGAGGGCCTGTACATGCTCCAGCGGGTACGCGACGAGGCGCACCGGTTCGCCCTCCGCTACCAGCGCGGCAAGCGCGCCAAGGCGCTCAGATCGGGCCCGCTGGACGCGGTGCCGGGCCTGGGGGAGACCCGCCGGCAGGCGCTGATCAAGCACTTCGGCTCGGTGAAGCGGCTGCGCGCCGCGACGGTCGAGGAGCTGTGCGAGGTGCCCGGCATCGGCCGCAGGACCGCCGAGACGGTGGCGGCCGCCCTCGCCGGCGCCGCCGCCACCGGCTCGGCGCCCGCGGTGAACACGGCCACCGGCGAGATCATCGAGGATGATTGAGACAGAGCGAGCCGTGGGCACACCGCCACGGCCACACCACCGGGGGACCACATGGACAACACCGAACAGCACGAGGCACAGGTGAGTACAAGCAGCCCCGCCGAGGGCAACGGCACCGGGACCATTCCCGAGCTGGTCATCATCTCCGGCATGTCCGGCGCCGGTCGCAGCACCGCCGCCAAGTGCCTGGAGGACCTGGGCTGGTTCGTGGTGGACAACCTGCCACCGGCACTCATCCCCACCATGGTCGACCTGGGCGCCCGCTCCCAGGGGAACGTCGCGCGCATCGCCGTCGTGGTGGACGTGCGCGGACGCGGCTTCTTCGACAGCCTGCGGGAGTCGCTGAACGGGCTGGCCGCGCAGAAGGTCACCCGCCGCATCGTCTTCCTGGAGGCGTCCGACGACGCCCTCGTCCGCCGCTTCGAGTCGGTGCGCCGACCGCACCCGCTCCAGGGCGACGGCCGCATCGTCGACGGCATCGCCGCCGAGCGGGAGCTGCTGCGCGAGCTGCGCGGCGACGCCGACCTGGTGATCGACACCTCCAGCCTCAACGTGCACGAGCTGCGCGCCAAGATGGACGCACAGTTCGCCGGCGACGAGGAACCGGAGCTGCGGGCGACGGTGATGTCGTTCGGCTACAAGTACGGCCTGCCGGTCGACGCCGACCTCGTCGTCGACTGCCGCTTCCTGCCCAACCCGCATTGGGTGCCCGAGCTGCGCCCCTTCACCGGAACGAGTGAGGAGGTCGCGGCCTACGTCTTCAACCAGCCGGGCGCCAAGGAGTTCCTCGACCGCTACACCGAGCTGCTCCAGCTGATCGCCGCCGGCTACCGCCGAGAGGGCAAGCGCTACGTGACGATCGCCGTCGGCTGCACCGGCGGCAAGCACCGCAGCGTCGCCATGTCGGAACGGCTCGGCAAGCGGCTCGCGGCCGAGGGCGTGGAGACCGTCGTGGTCCACCGTGACATGGGACGTGAATGAGCTCGGTGACCGGTCGTACGCTGCGGCTGCGCCGCCGCAAGCTCGTACCCGGCCGCAAGGGGCAGCCGAAGGTGGTCGCCCTGGGCGGCGGGATGGGGCTGTCCGCCTCGCTGACCGCGCTGCGCCGCATCACCGGTGACCTCACCGCCGTGGTGACGGTCGCCGACGACGGCGGCTCCAGCGGCCGGCTGCGGGACGAGCTGGACGTGCTGCCGCCGGGCGACCTGCGCAAGGCGCTGGCCGCGCTGTGCGGGGACGACCAGTGGGGCCGCACCTGGGCGCAGGTCGTCCAGCACCGATTCACCGGCGAGGGCGACCTCAAGGGCCACGCGGTGGGCAACCTGTTGATCGTGGCGCTGTGGGAGCAGCTGGGCGACCACGTCGCCGCGCTCGACCTGGTCGGCAAGCTGCTCGGCGCGCACGGCCGGGTGCTGCCCATGTCGGCCGTCCCGCTCGAGCTCCAGGCCGAGGTGCGCGGCCACGATCCGGACAGACCCGAGGAGCTGTCCACCGTGCGCGGCCAGGCGACCGTCGCGCTGACGCCCGGCGAGGTGCAGCAGGTGCGCCTGGTGCCGAGCGACCCGCCGGCCGTGCCGGAGGCGGTCTCCGCGGTGCTGGACGCTGACTGGGTGGTCGTCGGCCCCGGCTCCTGGTTCTCCTCGGTGATCCCGCACCTGCTGGTGCCGGAACTGCTCCAGGCACTGTGCGAGACGAAGGCGCGGAAGGTGCTGTCCCTCAACCTCGCGCCGCAACCCGGCGAGACCGAGGGCTTCTCCCCGCAGCGTCATTTGGAGGTTTTGGCCCGACACGCCCCTAAACTCGCCTTCGACGTGGTCCTGGCGGACCAGGATGCGGTGCCGGACGCGGAAAGCCTGCGCCGGGAGGCCGCGGAGCTGCTCGGCGGGGCGGTCGAACTCGCGGCGGTCGCCGCGCCCGACGGCTCCCCGCGGCACGATCCGGAGCTGCTGGCCGCCGCGTACGACCGTATTTTTCGGATGCATGGAAGGATCGGCCCATGGCGATGACGGCAGCGGTGAAGGACGAGATCTCCCGGCTACCCGTCACCCGTACCTGCTGCCGGAAGTCGGAGGTCTCCTCCATCCTGCGCTTCGCGGGCGGGCTCCACCTGGTCAGCGGGCGCATCGTGATCGAGGCCGAGCTGGACACCGGCATCGCGGCCCGCCGGCTCCGCAAGGACGTGCTGGAGATCTTCGGGCACAACTCGGACCTGGTCGTGATGGCGCCGGGCGGGCTGCGCCGGGGCAGCAGGTACGTCGTTCGGGTGGTCGCGGGCGGTGACCAGCTGGCCCGTCAGACGGGCCTCGTCGACGGCCGGGGCCGCCCGATCCGGGGCCTGCCGCCGCAGGTGGTCTCGGGGGCCACCTGCGACGCGGAGGCGGCCTGGCGCGGCGCCTTCCTGGCGCACGGCTCGCTGACCGAGCCGGGGCGCTCCTCCTCTCTTGAGGTGACCTGCCCCGGTCCTGAGGCGGCGCTGGCCCTGGTGGGAGCGGCCCGCCGACTCCAGATCGGCGCCAAGGCCCGCGAGGTGCGCGGCGTGGACCGGGTGGTCGTACGGGACGGCGACGCCATCGGCGCGCTGCTGACCAGGCTGGGCGCGCACGAGTCGGTGCTGGCCTGGGAGGAGCGCCGGATGCGCCGGGAGGTGCGGGCGACGGCGAACCGGCTGGCGAACTTCGACGACGCCAACCTGCGCCGCTCGGCCCGCGCGGCCGTGGCGGCCGGTGCCCGGGTGCAGCGGGCACTGGAGATCCTGGGCGACGAGGTGCCCGAGCACCTGGCGGCGGCCGGGCGGCTGCGCATGGAGCACAAGCAGGCGTCGCTGGAGGAGCTGGGCGCGCTGGCCGACCCGCCGCTGACCAAGGACGCGGTCGCCGGCCGGATCCGGCGGCTGCTGGCGATGGCGGACAAGCGCGCAGCCGATCTGGGGATCCCCGGCACCGAGTCCAGCCTCACCGAGGAGATGGTGGGCTGACGCCCGGGCCGGGGAGTGCGTTCGACGCCTCGCGCCACGAGGCCGGAACGCGTCGGCCGACGGGCGGCGGATGGCCGAGGCGTCGATGTAACCGGGAGCGGCCCGGCGCGGTAGGGTCGGAGGTGGTCGGGGACATCCCAAACAACCCCTTCGCCGGTACCCGCACGTACCGGCGTACCTAACGAGGAGATCGGTTCGTGACGATCCGCGTAGGAATCAACGGCTTCGGCCGCATCGGTCGCAACTACTTCCGTGCCCTCCTTGAGCAGGGAGCGGATGTCGAGATCGTCGGAGTCAACGACCTGACCGACAACGCGACCCTGGTGCACCTGCTGAAGTACGACAGCATCCTCGGCCGCCTCAAGGAAGAGGTCAGCCACACCGAGGACACGATCACGGTCGGCAACCAGACCTTCAGGACGATGGCCGAGCGCGACCCCGCGAACCTCCCCTGGGGCGAGCTGGGCGCGGACATCGTCATCGAGTCCACCGGTATCTTCACCAAGCGTGAGGACGCGGCCAAGCACCTGGCCGCCGGCGCCAAGAAGGTCCTCATCTCGGCTCCGGCCAAGGACGAGGACATCACGATCGTGATGGGCGTCAACCACGACAAGTACGACCCGGCGAACCACCACGTCGTCTCCAACGCCTCCTGCACCACCAACTGCGTGGCGCCGATGGCCAAGGTCCTGGACGAGAGCTTCGGCATCGTCAAGGGCATGATGACGACGGTCCACGCCTACACCAACGACCAGCGCATCCTGGACTTCCCGCACAAGGACCTCCGCCGCGCCCGGGCCGCCGCCGAGAACATCATCCCGACGTCGACCGGCGCCGCGAAGGCCACCGCGCTTGTCCTGCCGCAGCTGAAGGGCAAGCTGGACGGCATCGCCATGCGGGTGCCCGTGCCCACCGGCTCGGTCACCGACCTCGTCCTCGAACTCGGCCGCGAGGTCACCAAGGACGAGATCAACGCCGCCTTCCAGAAGGCCGCCGACGGCGACCTGAAGGGCGTCCTCGAGTACACCGAGGACCCGATCGTCTCCTCGGACATCGTCAACTGGCCGGCCTCCTGCACCTTCGACTCCTCCCTGACGATGGCGCAGGGCAAGCAGGTCAAGGTCGTCGGCTGGTACGACAACGAGTGGGGCTACTCCAACCGTCTGGTCGACCTCACGACCTTCGTCGGCGGGCAGCTCTGATCGCAGCCGCGATCGCGGGCGCCGAGAAGTGACGGCACGGGCCCGCGCGGCGCATAGACGCGCTGTGCGGGCCCGGTGCCGTGCCGGGCCTTCCACCCAAGGAGTCAGTAACCAATGAAGACGATCGACGATCTCCTCCGGGACGGCGTCGCGGGCGAGCGGGTCTTCGTCCGCGCCGACCTGAACGTCCCGCTCGCGGGGGACACGATCACCGACGACGGTCGCATCCGGGCCGCCGTCCCGACGATCTCGCGGCTCGCCGAGGCCGGCGCCCGGGTCATCGTCGCCTCCCACCTGGGCCGCCCGAAGGGCGAGCCCGACCCGCGGTTCTCACTCGCGCCGGTCGCCACCCGGCTCGGCGAACTGCTCGGTCGCGAGGTCGCCTTCGCGACCGACACCGTGGGGGACAGCGCGAAGGCCACCGTCGCCGCTCTCGGCGACGGCGAGGTCACGCTGCTGGAGAACCTGCGCTTCCAGGCCGGCGAGACCGCCAAGGACGATGCCGAGCGCGCCGCGTTCGCCGACGAGCTGGCCGCGCTCGCGGACCTCTACGTCGGTGACGGCTTCGGCGCCGTGCACCGCAAGCACGCCTCGGTCTTCGACCTGCCGGCCCGCCTGCCGCACGCGGCCGGCGGCCTGATCGCCACCGAGGTGGGCGTGCTGCGGCGCCTGACCGACGAGGTCGAGCGCCCCTACGCCGTGGTGCTCGGCGGTGCGAAGGTCTCCGACAAGCTCGGTGTCATCGACCACCTGCTGGAGCGCGCCGACCGCATCCTCATCGGCGGCGGCATGGCGTACACCTTCCTGAAGGCGCAGGGCCACGAGGTGGGCAACTCGCTGCTCCAGGAGGACCAGCTGGAGGCCGTCCGCGGCTACCTCAAGCGGGCCGAGGCGCGCGGCGTGGAGTTCGTCCTGCCGGTGGACGTGCTGGCCGTGGCCGAGTTCCCGGACCTCGCGTCCAAGGCGCCGGCCGACCCCCGGACGGTCGGGGTCGACGCGATCCCCGCCGACCTGATGGGCCTGGACATCGGCCCGAAGACCCAGGAGCTGTACGCGGCCAAGCTCGCCGACGCGGCGACCGTGTTCTGGAACGGCCCGATGGGCGTCTTCGAGCACCCGGACTTCGACGGCGGCACCCGTGCCGTCGCCCAGGCCCTGCTGGACAGCTCGGCCTTCACCGTCGTCGGCGGCGGAGACAGCGCGGCGGCCGTGAGGCTGCTGGGCTTCGACGAGACCGCCTTCGGCCACATCTCGACCGGCGGAGGCGCGAGCCTCGAATACCTGGAGGGCAAGACCCTGCCCGGTCTCGCCGCACTGGAGGACTGAACACGTGAGTTCCCGTACGCCCATCATGGCGGGCAACTGGAAGATGAACCTCAACCACCTCGAGGCCATCTCCCACGTCCAGAAGCTCGCCTTCACCCTGGACGAGAAGGACTACGAGGGCACCGAGGTCGTCGTCCTCCCGCCGTTCACCGACCTGCGCTCGGTGCAGTCGCTGGTCAACGGCGACAAGCTGAAGATCGGCTTCGGTGCCCAGGACATCTCGGTGCACGACTCCGGTGCCTACACCGGCGAGGTCAGCGGCCCGATGCTGGCCAAGCTGAACTGCTCCTACGCGGTCGTCGGCCACTCCGAGCGGCGCCAGTACCACGGCGAGGACGAGGCGGTGTGCAACGCCAAGGTGAAGGCGGCGTTCCGCAACGACATCGTGCCGATCCTGTGTGTCGGTGAGGGCCTGGACGTCCGCAAGGCCGGAAACCAGGTGCCGCACACCCTCGCCCAGGTCGACGGCGCGCTGGAGGGCGTGCCGGCGGAGCAGGCCGAGCGCCTGGTCATCGCCTACGAGCCGGTCTGGGCGATCGGCACCGGCGAGGTCGCCACCCCGGAGGACGCCCAGGAGGTCTGCGGTGCCATCCGCGGCCGGCTGGCGGAGCTGTACGGCCAGGACGTGGCCGACAAGGTCCGCATCCAGTACGGCGGCTCGGTGAAGGGCGACAACGTCAACGCGATCATGTCGCAGCCCGACGTGGACGGTGCGCTGGTCGGCGGTGCCTCGCTGAACACCGAGGAGTTCGCCAGGATCGTCCGCTTCCGGGACCAGTAGTCCCCTGGTCACCGCCGCCCCGTCCCGTTCCCGCCGCCCGGGCGGGGACGGGACGGGGCGCGTGACGTCCCCGGCCCCGGCCCGGGCCGGACCAAACGGGTCGGCCGCACCGGCCGACCGGGCTGACTAGGTCTTCCGGGCCCGGACGTCGTACCCTGTCGGGGCCGGCCTGTTGATCCGGCCCCTTGTGATCCATCCGTTCCTTCCACCCACTAAGCCCCCAGAGAGTTGGTCCAGCCGTGGAATTGGGTCTGTCGATCGCCCTGATTGTGTTCAGCCTGCTGCTGGTGCTGCTGGTGCTGATGCACAAGGGCAAGGGCGGCGGTCTCTCCGACATGTTCGGCGGCGGTATGCAGTCCTCCGTGGGCGGTTCCTCCGTGGCGGAGCGGAACCTCGACCGGATCACCATCGTCGTCTCGCTGATCTGGTTCGGGATCATCGTCGCCCTCGGCATCATGATGAAGTCCTGACGCGTCCTTACGGATTCGTGACGAATTCAACCGGCGGACGCCCCTGAAAGGTCCTGATAGGCTCTGTGGCGTGTCTCACGACACCGGGCAGCGCCTGCCCGTCACGCGGTCGCGCGCAGCGGGTCGCGAGTGACCGAGTGTGAGGCCCCCTCGTCTTCAGGGGGACAGAGTCACGAGGCAGGGAGTTACGACCGTGGCAGGTGGCAACGCGATCCGGGGCAGCAGGGTCGGCGCCGGGCCGATGGGAGAGGCCGAGCGCGGCGAGGCCGCGCCCAGGCTGCGGATCTCCTTCTGGTGCTCCAACGGGCACGAGACCAGGCCGAGTTTTGCCAGTGACGCCCAGGTGCCCGACACCTGGGACTGCCCGCGCTGCGGGTTCCCCGCCGGGCAGGACCAGGACAACCCGCCGGACCCGCCGCGCACCGAGCCCTACAAGACGCACCTGGCCTATGTGCGCGAGCGCCGCAGCGACGCCGACGGCGAGGCGATTCTCGCCGAGGCGCTGGCGAAACTGCGCGGCGAGATCTGACCCGGCGAATTCCGGCCGCTTCCCGACGGTAGGCCGCCGTCTCCCACTGCGCCCTGTGCACAACCGTCGTGTTTCTCCATTAGGTTGGTGCCCGGCGGGGTACGCACGAGGAGAAATGGGCTGAATTCGCAGATGAACGCTTACGGCGAAGCCGACCGCGTCCGACTGGACCGACTGCCCCAGTGGAAGGCTCTGACCGAACACCGCGCCCGTCTGAACGGGGTGGGCCTGCGTGAACTGTTCGCGGACGACCCGAAGCGGGCCGAGCGCTACTCGCTCCAGGTCGGCGATCTCCACCTGGACTACGCCAAGCACCTCGTCACCGACGAGACCCTGACCCTCCTGACCGAGCTCGCCGAAGCGGCCGGAGTGGCCGAGCTGCGCGACGCCATGTTCCGCGGCGAGAGGATCAACAACACCGAGAACCGGGCCGTCCTGCACACCGCGCTGCGCGCCCCGCGCGACGCCGTGATCGAGGTCGACGGAGAGAACGTCGTCCCGGCCGTGCACGCGGTCCTGGACCGCATGACCGACTTCGCGCGGCGGGTGCGCTCCGGCGCCTGGCTCGGGCACACCGGCCGCCCGATCAGGACGGTCGTCAACATCGGCATCGGCGGTTCCGACCTCGGCCCCGCCATGGCCTACGAGGCGCTGCGCCACCGCACCGCCCGCGACCTGGACTTCCGGTTCGTCTCCAACGTCGACGGCGCCGACCTGCACGAGGCCGTCCGCGACCTCGACCCGGCCGAGACGCTGTTCATCGTCGCCTCCAAGACCTTCACCACCATCGAGACGATCACCAACGCCAAGGCCGCCCGCGAGTGGCTGCTGGCAGGGCTGGGCGCCGGGCCCGAGTCGGTGGCCGCGCACTTCGTGGCCGTCTCGACCAACGCCGAGGAGGTCGCCCGCTTCGGCATCGACACGGCGAACATGTTCGAGTTCTGGGACTGGGTCGGCGGGCGCTACTCCTACGACTCGGCGATCGGCCTCTCGCTGATGACGGCCATCGGCCCCGAGGACTTCCGGGAGATGCTCGACGGCTTCCACCTCGTCGACGAGCACTTCCGCACCGCGGAGCCGGAGCGGAACGCGCCCCTGCTGCTCGGCCTGCTGGGCTTCTGGTACGGCCAGTTCCACGACGCCCAGGCGCACGCCGTGCTGCCCTACTCGCACTACCTGTCGAAGTTCACCGCCTACCTCCAGCAGTTGGACATGGAGTCCAACGGCAAGCGGGTCGACCGCGCAGGCCGGCCCGTTGACTGGCAGACCGGCCCGGTCGTCTGGGGCACCCCGGGCACCAACGGCCAGCACGCCTACTACCAGTTGCTGCACCAGGGCACGAAGCTCATCCCCGCCGACCTCCTCGGCTTCGCCGAGCCGGTCGCCGAACTCGGTCCGCTGCGCGACCAGCACGACCTGCTGATGGCCAACCTCCTCGCCCAGGGCCAGGCGTTGGCGTTCGGCAGGACCGCCGAGGAGGTACGGGCGGACGGCGTGCCGGAGGAGCAGGTGCCGCACCGCACGTTCCCCGGCGACCGGCCCACCACCACGATCCTGGCCGCCTCTCTGACCCCCTCGGTGCTCGGCCAGCTGATCGCGCTCTACGAGCACAAGGTCTTCGTCCAGGGTGCGCTCTGGGGCATCAACTCCTTCGACCAGTGGGGCGTCGAGCTGGGCAAGGTGCTCGCCAAGCGGATCGAGCCGGCGCTCACCGAGGGCGCGGAGGTCCCCGGCCTCGACGGCTCGACGAGCGCCCTCGTGCGGCGCTACCGGGAGCTGCGCGGCCGCTGACCAGGCGTGTGGGAGGGGACGTGCTGGTCACGGCCCCTCCCACACCCCTCGTGAAAGCACGCACAAGCGCGGGCCTACCATGGGGCGGTGCCCAAGAAGCCCGCCTTGTTCCGCAGCCCGATCACCCTCGTCGCCGAGCGGTGGACCCCCACCCGGCGCGTCCTGCGCCGCGCCACTCTCGCCGCGCTCGTCATGAGCGTGGTCATCGTGGTCACGGGCGGGGCCGTGCGGCTCACCGGCTCCGGTCTCGGCTGCGACACCTGGCCCAAGTGCACCGACGACAGCCTCTTCGCCACGCCGGAGATGGGTCTGCACGGCGCCATCGAGTTCGGCAACCGGATGCTCACCTACGTGCTCTGCGCGGCCGTGGGCTGGGCCATCGTCGCCGCCCGCAGCGCCAAACCGGCCCGGCGGGGGCTGTCGCGGCTGGCCTGGGCGCAGTTCTGGGTGGTGATGGGCAACGCCGTTCTCGGCGGTGTCACCGTCCTCACCGGGCTCAACCCCTACAGCGTCGCCGGGCACTTCCTGCTGGCCACCGCGCTGATCACCCTCGCGCTGATCACCTGGCACCGGGCGGGTGAGGGCGACGGCCCGGCCAGGCCGCTGGTCGGCCCCCGCGTCCGGCAGCTCACGGTGGCGCTTGTCGCCGTCACCGCCGCGCTGGTGGTCGCCGGCACGGTGGTCACCGGTGCCGGGCCGCACGCCGGTGACAGCAGCGAGATCCCGCGCATCCCGCTGGACTGGGAGTCGGTCACCCGGGTGCACGCCGCGCTGGCCTGGGCGGTCGTGGCGCTTACCGCGGGGCTGTGGCTGCTGCTGCGGGTCATGGACGCCCCGGCCGGGCCGCGGGCCCGGGTGCGCGACCTGTCGATCGTGCTGGCCTCGCAGATCGTCGTGGGCTACGCCCAGTACCTGACCGACGTGCCGGAGCTGCTGGTCGGCATCCACCTGTTCGGCTCGACGCTGGTGTGGATCGCCGTCCTGCGGGTGCTGCTGGCCCTGCGGGAACGCGGCCCGGCACCGGCCGCCCCCGCCGTGCCCGCGACGCGCACCGACACCACGGCGCAGGCCCGCGAGGTCGCCGAGACGGCCTGAACGGCGCCCGTACAGCACGAGTCGGGGCGGCGGTGGACCCGAGAGTCCACCGCCGCCCCGACTCGTGCCACCGTCAGGTGACGGCTCAGTCGTTGCTGGGGCCGCCGAGCTGGCTGCCGGCCATCCTCGACCACTCGTAGGGTCCGGTGCGCACCCGGGCGGCGAACTCGCCGTCGAACTCCTCGTGCAGCGTGATGCCGGCCCGCTCCACGGCGGCCGTCGCGATGTCGTGGCTCTCGGCCACCAGGTCGCCCCACTCGCCGTTGGCGCCGACCAGCACGATGCGTACGCCACGCTGGCCGAGGTAGGCGATCTGCCCCTCGGCGCTGCCGCCGTGGCTCCGGGCGAACGCGGTGATCTGCTTGGCCAACCGGGCCGCCTTGCGCTCGCTCCTGGTGTTCCGCGCGCGCTCGGTGCCCTCGGCCTGCTTCGTGTCTGCCATGTTCCGATGCTACCCGCGGGTAGATCAACGGGCGATCCCCCGTCGTCGTGGCCTGTGCCACGGTGACGGGGGATCGCCCGGCGGAGATTTCGGAGCAGGTGCCCGGCGGCGGCTCAGCGTACGAAGGGGTCGATGGCCACCGCGACGAAGAGCAGCGAGACGTAGGTGATCGACCAGTGGAACAGCCGCATCTCCTTGAGCTTCGCTCCGGTGACACCGGCCCGGGCGCGGGCGTGCAGCGCGTGCGCCTCCCACAGCCACCAGCCGCCGGTCGCCAGTGCCACCGCCGTGTAGAACCAGCCCACGTAGCCGAGCGGCCACAGCAGCAGCGACACGCCGACCATGACCCAGCTGTAGAGCACGATCTGGCGGGCCACCGTGCGGTTCGAGGCGATCACCGGCAGCATCGGCACGCCGACCCGCGCGTAGTCGTCCTTGACCTTCATCGACAGCGGCCAGTAGTGCGGCGGCGTCCAGAAGAAGATCACCAGGAAGAGGATGACAGCGGCCCAGCTGACCTCGTTCGTCACCGAGGACCAGCCGATCAGCACCGGCATGCAGCCGGCGATGCCGCCCCAGATGATGTTCTGCGACGTGCGCCGCTTGAGCAGCATCGTGTAGACGAGCACGTAGAACAGCAGCGCGCCGAGCGACAGCGCGGCCGACAGCCAGTTGACCAGCAGACCGAACCACAGTGTGGAGACGACCGCGAGCGCGAGGCCGAAGGCGAGGGCCTGGCGGGGGCGCAGCACTCCGGTGACCAGCGGCCGGTTCGCGGTGCGCGACATCAGCGCGTCGATGTCGCGGTCGATGTACATGTTGAGCGCGTTGGCACCGCCGGCCGAGAGGTATCCGCCGAGGCAGGTCGCCAGGACCAGCCACAGGTCGGGCACACCCTGGGCGGCCAGGAACATGACCGGGATGGTGGTGATCAGCAGCAGCTCGATGACGCGCGGCTTGGTGAGTGCGACGTACGCCTTCACCTTGGCCGCCAGCGGCACCCGGGGTGCCGTGCCCGTTGCGCTGACTCCCGCGGGACAGGATTCGACGGCCGTCACGAACACCCCTGATCACAAGCGACATCCGCGGCTGCTGCCGCGCGTGGGAACAAGCGAGGTCCGGTGCGGAACCGGAACGACTCGCGCGTACCACGCCACTTTAGACGTTGGCCAGACCCGGCTCGCGGCCGGGGGTGAGTCGTGTTGTGGACAGGTCTGGCGGAGGCCGATGTTACGCGCGTAGAGTCGCCGTGCCGTCCCCTCCTTCGGTGACCGACCGGTAGCCCCGTCAGGTGCGTACCAAGGAGCGAACAGCCGAATCGGAGCCGCCTCACGCGGAGGTAGGCTCGATGGGGCCGGATGAGGGACAGGCCACCGGCTTCCGTTCTGTGAGAGGAGCCCTGAGCCAGGGTGAGCACCAATCCGACGACCACCGATACCGAGTCCGCCGACGACCGGGCCTTCGACTGGACCGAGCTGGACCAGCGTGCCGTGGACACCGCCCGGGTACTGGCGATGGACGCCGTGCAGAAGGTCGGCAACGGCCACCCGGGCACGGCGATGAGCCTCGCGCCCGCCGCCTACGTGCTCTTCCAGAAGGTCATGCGCCACGACCCGGCGACCGCCGACTGGGCGGGCCGCGACCGGTTCGTCCTCTCGGTCGGTCACACCAGCCTGACCCTCTACACCCAGCTGTTCCTCGCCGGCTACGGCCTGGAGCTGGACGACCTCAGGGCGTTCCGCACCTGGGACAGCAGGACCCCCGGCCACCCCGAGTACGGGCACACCGTCGGAGTCGAGACCACCACGGGCCCGCTCGGCCAGGGCGTCGCCAACGCGGTCGGAATGGCCATGGCCGCCCGCTACGAGCGCGGCCTGTTCGATCCGGACGCCCCCGCCGGTGAGTCCGTCTTCGACCACACCGTCTGGACGATCGTCGGTGACGGCTGCCTCCAGGAGGGCGTCGCCGCCGAGGCCTCCTCGCTGGCCGGCCACCAGAAGCTCGGCAACCTCGTCGTGCTCTGGGACGACAACCACATCTCCATCGAGGGCGACACCGAGACCGCCGTCTCCGAGGACACCCTCAAGCGCTACGAGGCCTACGGCTGGCACGTCCAGCGCGTCGACCAGGCCCCCAGCGGCGACCTCGACCCCGAGGCGCTCTTCCACGCGCTGAAGGCCGCCCAGGCCGTCACCGACCGCCCCTCGCTGATCGCCGCGCGCTCGATCATCGCCTGGCCGGCCCCCAACGCCCAGAACACCGAGGCCGCCCACGGCTCGGCGCTCGGCGCCGACGAGGTCGCCGCCACCAAGCGGGTGCTCGGCTTCGACCCCGAGCGCACCTTCGAGGTCGACGACACCGTCCTGGCGCACACCCGCACCGCGCTCGACCGGGGCCGTGAGGCCCGCTCCGCGTGGGAGAAGGAGCTGGCCGCCTGGCGCGGCGCCAACCCCGAGCGGTCCGCACTGTTCGACCGGATCACCGCCGGTGAGCTGCCCGAGGGCTGGGAGGCGGCGCTGCCGACCTTCGAGCCCGGCAAGGACGTCGCCACCCGCAAGGCCTCCGGCGCGGTCCTGAAGGCGCTCGGCCCGGTGCTGCCCGAGCTGTGGGGCGGCTCCGCCGACCTCGCCGGCTCCAACAACACCACCATCGAGAACACCTCCTTCCTGCCGGTCGGCAACAAGCTGCCGGGCGCCGACCCGTACGGCCGCACGATCCACTACGGCATCCGCGAGCACGCGATGGGCGCCGTCATGAACGGCATCGCGCTGCACGGCAACACCCGCATCTACGGCGGCACCTTCCTGGTGTTCTCCGACTACATGCGCCCCGCCGTCCGGCTCGCCGCCCTCATGCACACCCCGGTCACCTACGTGTGGACGCACGACTCGATCGGCCTCGGCGAGGACGGCCCCACCCACCAGCCGGTGGAGCACCTGTCCGCGCTGCGCGCCATCCCGGGCCTGAACATCGTCCGCCCGGCCGACGCCAACGAGACCGCCACCGTCTGGGCCGAGGTGCTGCGCCGCCACGCCGACAAGCCCGCCCCGCACGGCCTGGCCCTCACCCGGCAGAACGTGCCCACCTACGAGGCCAACCCCGAGGCGGCCAAGGGTGGTTACGTGCTCTTCGAGGCCGACGGCGGCGCCCCCGAGGTGGTGCTGATCGCCACCGGCTCCGAGGTGCAGCTCGCCGTCGAGGCGCGCGAGCGGCTGCAGGAGGCCGGCGTGCCTACCCGGGTCGTCTCCATGCCCTGCGTGGAGTGGTTCGAGGAGCAGGACGCCGACTGGCGCGAGCGGGTGCTGCCGTCGTCGGTGCGGGCGCGGGTCGCCGTGGAGGCCGGGATCGGCCAGTCCTGGTACCGCTACCTGGGTGACGCCGGTCGGCTTGTCTCGCTCGAGCACTTCGGTGCCTCGGCCGACTACCAGACACTGTTCCGTGAGTTCGGGCTGACCGCCGACGCGGTCGTCGAGGCGGCGCGGGAATCCCTGGCCGCCGCACAGCGCTGACGCACACATCCGACACGTAGGAGCACAACCCATGACAGACGCACTGACGCGCCTCAGCGAGGAGGGCGTCGCGATCTGGCTCGACGACCTCTCGCGCGAGCGCATCAACTCGGGCAACCTGGCCGAGCTCATCGACCAGAAGAACGTCGTCGGCGTGACCACCAACCCGTCGATCTTCCAGAAGGCGATCTCGGCGGGTGAGGGATACGGGCAGCAGTTGGCCGACCTCGCCGTGCGCGGGGTGACCGTCGACGAGGCCGTGCGCATGATCACCACGGCCGACGTGCGGGACGCCGCCGACATCCTGCGGCCGCTGTACGAGGCCACCGGCGGCCGCGACGGCCGGGTCTCCATCGAGGTGGACCCGCGCCTGGCGCACCACACGGCCGCCACCGTCGCCGAGGCCAAGCAGCTCGCCTGGCTCGTCGACCGGCCCAACACGCTCATCAAGATCCCGGCCACCGAGGCCGGCCTCCCGGCGATCACCGAGGTCATCGGCGCCGGCATCAGCGTCAACGTCACGCTGATCTTCTCCCTCGAGCGCTACCGCGCGGTCATGGACGCCTACCTGGCCGGCCTGGAGAAGGCCGACGCCCGCGGGCTGGACGTCTCGAAGATCCACTCCGTCGCCTCGTTCTTCGTCTCCCGCGTCGACACCGAGATCGACAAGCGGCTCGACGACCTCGGCACCGCCGAGGCCAAGGAACTGCGCGGCAAGGCGGCGCTGGCCAACGCCCGGCTCGCCTACCAGGCGTACGAGGAGGTCGTCGCCTCCCCGCGCTGGCAGGCGCTGGCCGGCAAGAACGCCAACCCGCAGCGTCCGCTGTGGGCCTCCACCGGCGTGAAGGACCCGGCCTACCCGGACACCCTCTACGTCACCGAGCTCGTCGCCCCCGGCACGGTCAACACCATGCCGGAGGCCACACTGGAGGCCACCGACGACCACGGCGAGATCACCGGCGACACCGTGCGCGGCACCTACGCGCAGGCCCGCGCCGACCTCGACGCGCTCGCCGGCCTCGGCATCTCCTACGACGCGGTCGTGCAGCTCCTCGAGGACGAGGGCGTCGCCAAGTTCGAGGACAGCTGGAACGACCTGCTCGGCTCGACCGACAAGCAGCTCAAGAGCCTCGCCCCGAAGGAGGCCTGACACCGTTGAGCGGCGAATCCGGCGTACCGTCGGTGAATTTGCTGCGTGACGCCCAGGACCGGCGGCTCCCGCGCATCGCGGGGCCGTCGGGCCTGGTCATCTTCGGCGTCACGGGCGACCTGTCCCGTAAGAAGCTCATGCCGGCCGTCTACGACCTCGCCAACCGGGGGCTGCTGCCGCCGGGCTTCTCCCTCGTCGGCTTCGCCCGGCGGGACTGGGAGCACGAGGACTTCGCGCAGGTCGTCCGGGACGCCGTCCGGGAGCACGCGCGCACCCCCTTCCGCGAGGAGGTCTGGGAGCAGCTGGCCCAGGGCATGCGCTTCGTCCCCGGCGTCTTCGACGACGACGAGGCGTTCGGCACCCTGAAGAACACCATCGAGGCGCTGGACAAGGAGCGCGGCACCGGCGGCAACTTCGCGTTCTACCTGTCCGTGCCCCCGAAGTTCTTCCCCACCGTCGTCCAGCAGCTCAAGAAGCACGGCCTGTCCGACGCCCCCGAGGGCTCCTGGCGGCGGGCCGTGGTGGAGAAGCCGTTCGGCCACGACCTGAAGAGCGCGCAGGAGCTCAACCAGGTCGTCTACGGCGTCTTCCGGGCCAGCCAGGTCTTCCGGATCGACCACTACCTCGGCAAGGAGACGGTCCAGAACATCCTGGCGCTGCGGTTCGCGAACACCATGTTCGAACCGCTGTGGAACCGCTCCTACGTCGACCACGTGCAGATCACGATGGCCGAGGACATCGGCATCGGCGGCCGGGCCGGCTACTACGACGGCATCGGCTCCGCCCGCGACGTCATCCAGAACCACCTGCTCCAGCTACTGGCGCTGACCGCGATGGAGGAGCCGTCCTCCTTCGACGCCAAGGCGCTGGTTCAGGAGAAGCTCAAGGTGCTCAACGCCGTACGGCTGCCGGACGACCTGGGCCTGCACACCGTGCGCGGCCAGTACACCGCCGGCTGGCAGGGCGGCGAGAAGGTGCCCGGTTACCTGGACGAGGAGGGCATCAACCCCCAGTCCAAGACCGACACCTACGCCGCCATCAAGCTGGAGATCGACAACCGGCGCTGGGCCGGCGTGCCGTTCTATCTGCGCACCGGCAAGCGTCTCGGCCGCCGGGTCACCGAGATCGCGGTGGTCTTCCAGCGGGCGCCCTACTCGCCGTTCAACGCCACCGACACCCAGGAACTCGGGCAGAACGCCCTGGTCATCCGGGTGCAGCCGGACGAGGGCGTGACCATCCGCTTCGGCTCCAAGGTGCCCGGCACCTCGATGGAGATCCGCGACGTCACGATGGACTTCGCCTACGGCGAGTCCTTCACCGAGTCCAGCCCCGAGGCGTACGAGCGGCTGATCCTGGACGTCCTGCTCGGCGACGCCAACCTCTTCCCCCGCCACCAGGAGGTCGAGCGGTCCTGGGAGATCCTCGACCCGGTCGAGGAGTACTGGGAGGCGCACGGGAGACCCGAGCCCTACGTCGCCGGGACCTGGGGGCCCAAGGCGGCCGACGAGATGCTCAAACGTGACGGCAGGAGCTGGCGCCGGCCATGAACACGGAACTGACCAACACCACGTCCAGCCAGATCAACGCGGCCCTGGTCCGGGTGCGCCGGGCGGCCGGCTTCCCGGCCGTGGGCATGGTGCTCACCCTGGTCATCGTCACCGACGAGGGCAACCACTACGACGCGCTGAAGGCCGCGAACGACGCCTCCAAGGAGCACCCGTCGCGGATCCTGGTGGTCATCCGGCGGCCTGGCCGCTCGCCGCGCGACCGGGCCGCCGCCCGGCTGGACGCCGAGGTCCGCATGGGCGGTGAGACGGGCACCGGCGAGACCGTGCTGCTGCGGCTGCACGGCGAGCTGGCCTCGCACGCCTACAGCGTGGTGCTGCCGCTGCTGCTGCCGGACGCCCCGGTGGTCGTGTGGTGGCCCGAGGACGCACCGGCCAACCCGTCCGCCGACCTGCTGGGCACGCTCGCCCAGCGGCGCATCACCGACGCGGCGGCCACCGAGGACCCGGTCGCCACGCTGGCGCGCCGCGCCGAGACGTACGCGCCCGGCGACACCGACCTGGCGTGGACCCGGATCACCCCCTGGCGCAGCGTGCTCGCCGCCGCACTCGACCAGCGGCACGGAAAGATCAGCGGCGCCGTCGTCGAGGGCGAGGAGTACAACCCGAGCACCGAACTGCTCGCCCTGTGGCTGGCCGCCCGGCTCGGCGTCCCGGTGGAGCGGGCCGTCTCCGACGGCCCCGGCATCACCGCGGTCCGCCTCAACACGGCCGACGGCCAGATCTGCCTGGACCGCCCGGACGAGCGGCTGGCCGAACTGGCCGTCCCCGGCCAGCCCGACCGGCACGTGGCGCTGCACCGCCGCTCGACGGCGGAGCTGATCGCCGAGGAGCTGCGCCGCCTCGACCCGGACGAGACGTACCACGAGGCGCTGTGCTTCGGCCTCGACCGGCTCGGCCGACCGTCCGAGCAGACCGACGCCCCGACCGACGCCCCGACCGACGCCGCCGCGGCGACCGGCCGGGCCAAGGGCGCCAAGCGCACCCGCCAGGCCGGCGGCAGGAACGCCGGTACCGCCGGGAACGACGCCGGCTCCTCGGAGAACCCGAGCGGACCGGGCGACGACGACAAACCGAAGGCGGTGGCGCGATGACGTCCGACCCGCAGGTGTTCGTCCACCACGACGGGGTCGAGCTGGCCGTCAAGGCGGCCGCCCGGCTGGCGGCCACGGTGCTGGAGGCGCAGAGCGAACGCGGCCACGCCTCGGTGGTCCTCACCGGCGGGCGCAACGGCAACGCGCTGCTCGCCGCCCTCGCCGAGTCCCCGGCCCGCGACACCATCGACTGGTCCCGGCTCGACCTGTGGTGGGGCGACGAACGGTTCCTGCCGGACGGCGACCCGGACCGCAACCACACTCTGGCCCGCCAGGCGCTGCTGGACGCCGTCGACCTCGACCCGGCCAGGGTGCACCCCATGCCGGCGTCCGACGGCCCCTGGGGCGAAGGGCCCGAGGCGGCGGACACGGCGGCCGCCGCCTACGCCGCCGAACTCGCCAAGGCGGCGGCCGCTGCCGGACCCGGCGCGCACGACGGCCGGGTCCCGGAGTTCGACGTGCTGCTGCTCGGGCTCGGCCCGGACACCCACGTCGCGTCCCTCTTCCCGGAGCTGCCCGCCGTCCGGGAGACCGAGCGCACGGTGGTCGGCGTGCACGGCGCGCCCAAGCCGCCGCCCACCCGGATCTCGCTGACCCTGCCGGCGATCCGGTCGGCCCGCGAGGTGTGGCTGCTGGCCGCCGGGGAGGACAAGGCGCAGGCGGCAGCCCTGGCGCTGTCCGGCGCCGGAGAGGTCCAGGCGCCGGCCGCCGGAGTGTACGGGCAGCGGCGCACGCTGTGGCTGCTCGACCTCGCGGCCGCCTCTCGGCTCCCGGGCGACCTGCTGCCGCCGGTCGGCGGCTGAACGCACACGACCGAGGGCGGCCCGCTCGGGCCGCCCTCGGTACCGCTCACTCCGACGCTCTGCCCACTCCCGGCGGAAGCCGCTACTCCCAGCGAAAGAAGCGCGCGGCCAGACCCAGCCCGGCCACCGCCCAGCCGACCAGCACCGCCAGCGCCCCCCAGGGCACCCCGGCGCCGTGCTGCAGGACCTCCCGCAGCCCGTCGGCGAGCGCCGCCACCGGCAGCGCGCCCAACACCGTCTGCGCCGCCTCCGGGAAGCGCTCCAGGGGCACCACCACGCCGCCGCACACCAGCAGCAGCACGAACACCAGGTTCGCCGCCGCCAGCGTCGCCTCCGCCCGCAGCGTGCCGGCCATCAGCAGCCCCAGCCCTGAGAACGCGGCCGTCCCGGCCAGTAGCAGCGCCGCCACCGCCAGCGCACCGACCACGCCCCCCTTCGGCGACCAGCCGAGCGACAGCGCCACCGCCGTGAGCAGCGCGATCTGCAGCACCTCGACGATCAGCACGGACGCCGACTTCGCGCACATCAGCGCCCAGCGGGGCAGCGGTGAGGCGCCCAGCCGCTTCAGTACGCCGTAGCGCCGCTCGAAGCCGGTGGAGATCGCCTGACCCGTGAAGGCGGTGGAGAGCACCGCGAGCGCGAGCACCCCGGGGGCGAGGAAGTCCACCGGCTCGCCCGCCCCGGTGTCCACGATCTCCACGGTGCTGAACAGCACCAGCAGCAGCGTCGGGATGACCACGGTCAGCAGCAGCTGCTCGCCGTGGCGCAGCAGCATCCGCGTCTCCAGCAGGGCCTGGGCGACGATCATCCGGCCGACCGGGGCAGCGCCCGGGCGGGGGGTGAACGCGCCGGGTGCCCGAACGCCTTCCGGGGCGCCTGTGGGGGTGCTCACCCGCGCAGCTCCTTGCCTGTGAGTTCGAGGAAGACGTCCTCCAGGGTCTGCCGCTCGATCGCGATCCGTTCGGGCAGCACGCCGTGCTGGGCGCACCAGGAGGTGACGGTGGCGAGCAGCTCGGGGCCCACGTCGCCGGTGACCCGGTAGCTGCCTGCCGCCGCCTCGCCGACCGCGCAGTCGGCGGGCAGCGCCTGGAGCAGCGACTCCAGGTCGAGGCCCGGCGGGCCGACGAAGCTCAGTGTGTTCTCGGCCCGGCCCCGGCACAGCTCCCGCGGGCTGCCCTCGGCGACGACCCGGCCGGCGTCCACGATGGCGACACGGTCGGCCAGCTCCTCGGCCTCCTCCATGTGGTGCGTGGTGAGGACGACCGTCACGCCGTCGGCGCGCAGCGCGCTCACCAGTTCCCAGGTCGCGCGGCGGGCCTGCGGGTCGAGACCGGCCGTCGGCTCGTCGAGGAAGACCAGCTCCGGGCGGCCGACCACGGCCATCGCCAGCGCCAGTCGGCGCTGCTGGCCGCCGGACAGCCGCCGGTAGGGCGTGCGGCCGCAGCCGCCGAGCCCGAGCCGTTCGGCGAGCTTGTCGACGTCCAGCGGGTGGCGGTGCAGCCGGGCGGTGTGCCGCAGCATCTCCATGGCGCGTACGCCGGGGTAGACGCCGCCGTTCTGGAGCATCACGCCGATGCGCGGGCGCAACTCGGCCGCCTGGGCGAGCGGGTCGAGACCGAGGACGCGGACGGTGCCGGCGTCGGGGCGCCGATAGCCTTCGCAGGTCTCCACGGTTGTCGTCTTACCGGCGCCGTTGGGGCCCAGTACCGCCGTGATCGAGCCTTGGGCCACGGTGAGGTCGAGGCCGTCCACCGCCGTCTTCCGCCCGTAGCGCTTCACCAGGCCCGCGACCTCGACGGCCGCCGTCGTGTGCATACCGTCGAGTCTAGAAAGCCCGGCGGCGGTGCCGGGCGCCGGGGTCGGCGGGCCGCCGCCCGACCGCTTCGGGTAAGGCTTGCCTTACGTGACGCACCCCATCCGTCCGGGTCCCGGACGCGGCTTGCCGCGTCTCCGCGAATTACGCAACAATGACGTTGTGAAAAACGCGGGCACTGCTCAGCAGCAGGTGACGGCCACCCATGCCGCCACCGGCGGCGGCCTGCCCGCCCCCGCCGACGAGCAGCACGGCACCCGCAACAAGGTGGCCCGTTCCATCCTGGACCACGGTCCGTCCACCGCCGCCGAACTGGCCGAGCGGCTGGAACTGACCCAGGCGGCGGTCCGCCGGCACCTGGACGCCCTGGTCGCCGAGGGGGTCGTCGAGGCCCGCGCCCAGCGGGTCTACGGCTCACGCGGCCGGGGGCGCCCCGCGAAGGTGTTCGCCCTGACCGACTGCGGTCGGGACGCCTTCGACCAGGCGTACGACGAGCTCGCCACCGACGCCATGCGCTGGATCGCGCAGGCCGCCGGCGGCGGCGCGGCCGGCGAGGCCGCGGTGGCCGCGTTCGCCCGGGCCCGGGTGGCCGCGCAGGCCGAGCGCTTCCGCGAGCGGGTGGAGAACGCCGCCCCCGACGAGCGGACCAGGGTTCTGGCCGAAGCGCTCACCGAGGACGGGTACGCTGCCACGGCACGCGGCGCGCCGGCGTCCACGGGCGAGCAGCTCTGCCAGCACCACTGCCCGGTGGCGCACGCCGCGGAGCGGTTTCCGCAGCTGTGCGAGGCGGAGACGGAGCTGTTCTCCCGCCTCCTCGGCACCCATGTGCAGCGGCTGGCCACCATCGCCCACGGCGACGGGGTGTGCACCACCTTCGTCCCCCGGGCGAGCAGGCCGGGCCCGCGCCACGGCGCCGAGAGCCAGACGCCGCCCCACCAGGACCCGGGGCAGCCCCCCGAACAACCGCAGACCAGCACCAGCCCCAAGACCAGCAACGCATCCACACGCACAGCCGGGAGGAACCCCGCATGACTCTCCCCACGGAGACTGCCCACCCCGAACTCGAGGGGCTGGGCAAGTACGAGTACGGCTGGGCCGACCCCGACGCGGCCGGCGCCTCGGCCAAGCGTGGCCTCTCCGAGGACGTCGTCCGCGACATCTCCGGCAAGAAGTCCGAGCCGGAGTGGATGCTGAAGACGCGGCTGAAGGGCCTGCGCCTGTTCGACAAGAAGCCGATGCCGAACTGGGGCTCGGACCTGTCGGGCATCGACTTCGACAACATCAAGTACTTCGTGCGGTCCACCGAGAAGCAGGCCCAGAGCTGGGAGGACCTGCCGGAGGACATCAAGAACACCTACGACAAGCTGGGCATCCCCGAGGCGGAGAAGCAGCGGCTGGTCGCCGGTGTCGCGGCCCAGTACGAGTCCGAGGTGGTCTACCACCAGATCCGTGAGGACCTGGAGAAGCAGGGCGTCCTCTTCCTGGACACCGACACCGCGCTGCGCGAGCACCCCGAGCTGTTCCAGGAGCACTTCGGCACGGTCATCCCGGCCGGCGACAACAAGTTCGCCGCGCTGAACACCGCCGTGTGGTCCGGCGGCTCCTTCATCTACGTGCCGCCGGGCGTGCACGTGGACATTCCGCTCCAGGCCTACTTCCGGATCAACACCGAGAACATGGGCCAGTTCGAGCGGACGCTGATCATCGTCGACGAGAACGCCTACGTGCACTACGTCGAGGGCTGCACCGCGCCGATCTACAACTCCGACTCGCTGCACTCGGCGGTCGTGGAGATCATCGTCAAGAAGGGCGGCCGCTGCCGCTACACGACCATCCAGAACTGGTCGAACAACGTCTACAACCTGGTGACCAAGCGGGCCGTGGCCTACGAGGGCGCCACCATGGAGTGGGTCGACGGCAACATCGGCTCCAAGGTGACCATGAAGTACCCGGCCGTCTACCTGATGGGCGAGCACGCCAAGGGCGAGACGCTCTCGGTGGCGTTCGCGGGCGAGGGCCAGCACCAGGACGCCGGCGCCAAGATGGTGCACATGGCGCCCAACACCTCCTCGAACATCGTCTCCAAGTCGGTGGCCCGGGGCGGCGGCCGCACCTCCTACCGCGGCCTGATCGAGATCGGCGAGGGCGCCGCGGGCTCGAAGTCCAACGTGCTGTGCGACGCGCTGCTGGTGGACTCGATCTCCCGCTCGGACACCTACCCCTACGTCGACGTCCGCGAGGACGACGTGACGATGGGCCACGAGGCGACCGTCTCCAAGGTCAGCGACGACCAGCTCTTCTACCTGATGAGCCGGGGCATGGCCGAGGACGAGGCGATGGCCATGATCGTGCGCGGCTTCGTCGAGCCGATCGCCAAGGAGCTGCCGATGGAGTACGCGCTGGAACTCAACCGGCTGATCGAGCTCCAGATGGAGGGCGCGGTGGGCTGACGCCCCGCGCGTCGACCCCCGCACCCCGCTCGCAACCGACAGGCAGAAAGAGAGCACGACAACAGCCATGGCCGATCAGAGTCTTCCGGCAGGTGCCACCACCTCCGGTTCCATCGCGGTGGCGGCCGAGTCCACCGTCGCCACCCGGATGAGCGCCCCGCCGTCCTTCGACGTGGCGGACTTCCCCGTGCCGCACGGCCGCGAGGAGGAGTGGCGCTTCACCCCGCTGGAGCGGCTGCGCGGCCTGCACGACGGCACCGCCGAGGCGTCCGGCGGGATCAAGGCGGAGATCTCCGCCCCCGACGTCGTCACCGTCGAGACCGTCGGCCGGGACGACAGCCGGCTCGGCCGCGCCGGCAAGCCGGTGGACCGGGTCGCGGCGCAGGCGTACAGCTCCTTCGAGCGCGCCACGGTCGTCACCGTGCCCAAGGAGGCCGTGCTGACCGAGCCGGTGCGGGTCAGCCTGCACGGCCAGGGCGGCACCACCTTCGGGCACACCGTCTTCGAGCTGGGCGCCTTCGCCGAGGCGGTCATCGTCATCGACCACACCGGTGACGGCGTGCGCGCGGCCAACGTCGAGTACGTGCTCGGTGACGGCGCCAAGCTGACCGTCGTCTCCGTCCAGGACTGGGACGACACCGCCGTGCACTGCTCCCAGCACAACGCGCTGGTCGGCCGGGACGCCACCTTCAAGTCCGTGGTGATCACCTTCGGCGGCGACGTGGTCCGGCTGCACCCCCGGGTGAACTACGCCGGCCCCGGCGGCGAGGCGGAGCTGTACGGGCTCTTCTTCACCGACAACGGGCAGCACCAGGAGCACCGCCTGCTGGTCGACCACGACACGCCGAACTGCCGCAGCAACGTCGCCTACAAGGGCGCGCTGCAGGGCCAGGACGCGCACGCCGTGTGGATCGGCGACGTGCTGATCCGCAAGGCCGCGACCGGCACGGACACCTACGAGCTCAACCGCAACCTGGTGCTGACCGACGGCGCCCGGGTCGACTCGGTCCCCAACCTGGAGATCGAGACCGGCGAGATCGTCGGCGCCGGCCATGCCTCGGCGACCGGCCGCTTCGACGACGAGCAGCTGTTCTACCTGATGTCGCGCGGTGTCCCGGCGGACGAGGCGCGGCGCCTGGTGGTGCGCGGCTTCTTCGCCGAGCTGGTCCAGCAGATCGGCCTCGCGGACGTCCAGGAGCGGCTGCTGGCCAAGATCGACGCCGAGCTGGAGGCCTCGGTCGCATGAGTGCGTTCGTGAGAGTGGCGAGCCTGGCGGAGCTCGAGGAGGACACCCCCAAGCGGGTGGAGGTCGACGGCACGCCGATATCGCTGGTGCGCACCGCGGGCGAGGTGTTCGCGATCTACGACATCTGCTCGCACGCCAACGTCTCCCTCTCCGAGGGCGAGGTGGAGGACTGCGCCATCGAGTGCTGGCTGCACGGCTCCAGCTTCGACCTGCGCACCGGCAAGCCCTCCGGCCTGCCCGCCACCCAGCCCGTTCCCGTATACCCCGTCAAGATCGAAGGCGAAGGGCCCGACGCGGCCGTGCTCGTCTCCGTCACCCAGGAGTCCTGAAGTCCCCATGGCAACCCTTGAGATTCGCGACCTGCACGTTTCCGTCGACACGGAGGGCGGCGCCGAAGAGATCCTGCGCGGGGTCGACCTGACCGTGAAGCAGGGCGAGACGCACGCCATCATGGGGCCCAACGGCTCCGGCAAGTCGACGCTCGCCTACTCGCTGGCCGGTCACCCCAAGTACACGATCACCGGCGGCACCGTCACCCTCGACGGCGAGGACGTCCTGGAGATGTCCGTGGACGAGCGGGCCCGCGCCGGCCTGTTCCTCGCCATGCAGTACCCGGTCGAGGTGCCCGGCGTCTCGGTGTCGAACTTCCTGCGCACCGCCGCCACCGCCGTGCGCGGCGAGGCCCCCAAGCTGCGCACCTGGGTGAAGGAGGTCAAGGAGGCCATGGAGCGCCTTCACATGGACCCCGCCTTCGCCGAGCGCAACGTCAACGAGGGCTTCTCCGGCGGTGAGAAGAAGCGGCACGAGATCCTCCAGCTCGAACTGCTGAAGCCGAAGGTCGCCATCCTCGACGAGACCGACTCCGGCCTCGACGTCGACGCCCTGCGTGTCGTCTCCGAGGGCGTGAACCGGGTCCGCGAGTCCGGTGAGGTCGGCACCCTGCTGATCACCCACTACACGCGTATCCTTCGTTACATCAAGCCCGACCACGTGCACGTCTTCGCCAAGGGCCGCATCGTCGAGTCCGGCGGCGCGGAGCTGGCCGACAAGCTCGAGGCCGAGGGCTACGAGCAGTACGTGAAGGGTGGCGCCGCCACGTGACCAGTTCTTCCCGCCGTGGACTGCCCGGCCTCCTCGACACCGAGGCGATTCGCAAGGACTTCCCCGTCCTGGACCGCGTGATCCACGACGGGAAGAAGCTCGTGTACCTGGACAACGCGGCGACCTCGCAGAAGCCGCGCCAGGTGCTCGACGCGCTGAACGACTACTACGAGCGGCACAACGCCAACGTCCACCGCGGCGTGCACGTGCTCGCC
The DNA here is from genome assembly GCF_007097205.2 of Streptomyces alkaliterrae. Lineage (GTDB taxonomy): Bacteria > Actinomycetota > Actinomycetes > Streptomycetales > Streptomycetaceae > Streptomyces > Streptomyces alkaliterrae. Next base: position 2,803 of record NZ_VJYK02000018.1, on the reverse strand, counting down.
GAGGAGGCGACGGCGCTGTACGAGGGCGCGCGCGACAAGGTCGCGGCGTTTGTCAACGCGCCCAGCCGGGACGAGGTGATCTTCACCAAGAACGCCTCGGAGTCCCTGAACCTGGTGGCCAACATGCTCGGCTGGGCCGACGAGCCCTACCGGGTGGACCAGAACACCGAGATCGCCATCACGGAGATGGAGCACCACTCCAACATCGTGCCGTGGCAGCTGCTCGCGCAGCGCACCGGCGCGAAGCTGAGGTGGTTCGGGCTCACCGACGACGGCCGGCTCGACCTCTCGAACATCGACGAGGTCATCACCGAGCGCACGAAGGTCGTCTCCTTCACCCTGGTCTCCAACATCATGGGCACGGTCAACCCGGTCGAGGAGATCGTCCGGCGTGCCCAGGAGGTCGGCGCGCTGGTCGTGGTGGACGCCTCGCAGGCCGTACCCCACATGCCGTTCGACGTGCAGGCCATCCAGGCCGACTTCGTCGCCTTCACCGGACACAAGATGTGCGGTCCGACCGGCATCGGCGTGCTGTGGGGACGGCAGGAGCTCCTGGAGGACCTGCCGCCCTTCCTCGGCGGCGGCGAGATGATCGAGACCGTCTCGATGCACTCCTCCACCTACGCGCCCGCGCCGCACAAGTTCGAGGCCGGCACCCCGCCGATCGCACAGGCGGTCGGTCTCGGCGCGGCCGTGGACTACCTCTCCGGCATCGGCATGGACAAGATCGCCGCGCACGAGCACGCGATCACCGAGTACGCCGTCCAGCGCCTGGCGGAGGTGCCCGACCTGCGGATCATCGGCCCCACCACGGCCGAGGACCGGGGCGCGGCGATCTCCTTCGTGCTGGGCGACATCCATCCGCACGACGTGGGCCAGGTCCTGGACGAGCAGGGCATCGCCGTCCGGGTCGGACACCACTGCGCGCGGCCGGTCTGCCTCCGCTACGGAATTCCCGCGACGACGAGAGCGTCGTTCTATCTGTACTCCACGCCGGCCGAGGTGGACGCCCTGGTCGAGGGCCTGGAGCACGTACGGAATTTCTTCGGATGAGAGACCGGGCGAGGATGGCGCACCAGTTGAGGAGTCTGTCGTGAAGCTGGACTCGATGTACCAGGACGTGATCCTGGACCACTACAAGCACCCCCACGGGCGCGGGCTGCGCGACGGCGACGCCGAGGTGCACCACGTCAACCCGACGTGCGGTGACGAGATCACCCTCCGGGTGCGCTACGAGGGCGACAAGGTCGCGGACGTCAGCTACGAGGGTCAGGGCTGTTCGATCAGCCAGGCCAGCGCGTCCGTGCTCAACGAGCTGCTGGTCGGCAAGGAGCTGGACGAGGCGCGGCGCATCCAGGACGCGTTCCTGGAGCTGATGCAGTCCAAGGGCCAGCTCACCCCGGACGACGCCATGGAGGACCTGCTGGAGGACGCGGTCGCGTTCGCCGGCGTCTCCAAGTACCCGGCGCGGGTGAAGTGCGCCCTGCTCAGCTGGATGGCGTGGAAGGACGCCACCGCCCAGGCGCTGGGCGGCGACGGCGCGAGCCAGACGGACACCAAGGAGAGCACGGCATGAGTGAGACAACCGAGGAGACGACCGAGGTCGTGGGCACCAAGCCGGCGACGGAGGAGGAGGTCCGCGAGGCCCTCTACGACGTCGTGGACCCGGAGCTGGGCATCGACGTCGTCAACCTCGGCCTGATCTACGGCGTGCACGTCGACGACGACAACACCGCGACGCTCGACATGACGCTGACCTCGGCGGCCTGCCCGCTGACGGACGTGATCGAGGACCAGGCGAAGTCCGCCACCGAGGGCATCGTGAAGGACCTGCGGATCAACTGGGTCTGGATGCCGCCGTGGGGCCCGGACAAGATCACCGACGAGGGCCGCGAGCAGCTGCGCGCCCTGGGCTTCAACGTCTGAGCCCACTCACCGACAGACGGCCGGAGCGGCCGCACCCCGGGTTGGGGTGCGGCCGCTCTGTTGTGCGCGGCCCGCGGGTTGTTGTGTACGGCCGTACACAACGTTGTGTACGCTTGTACGCATGCCCTACGTACTGCTCGGCGGCGCGATCCTGGCGGAGGTCATCGCCACCACCTCGATGAAGTACAGCAACGGCTTCACCAGGCTCGTGCCCTCCCTGATCACCGCCTTCGGCTACCTCGTCGCTTTCACCCTGCTCGCCCAGACCCTGAAGACCATGTCCGTCGGCACCGCCTACGCGATCTGGGCCGGCGTCGGCACGGCGGCCATCGCGGCCATCGGCATGATCTTCATCGGGGAGGCGGTCACCGCCGCCAAGATCGTCGGCATCCTCTTGGTGATCGCCGGAGTCGTCCTGCTCAACATCAGCGGCGCCCACTGATGGCCACGTCGATCAGGCGCCGCCGACACGACCCCGAACGCCGCCAGCGCATCATCGACGCCGCCATCGACATCGCCCGCGAACGCGGCATCGACGCGCTCAGCCACCGCGCGGTGGCCGCCGCCGCCGACGTACCGCTCGGCTCCACCACCTACCACTTCGCCGGCCTCGACGACCTCTTGGTGGCCGCCCTCGACCAGGCAAACAACGCCTGGCTGGACGGCCTGGAGGAATGGGAGCGCGCACTGCCCCCGGACGCCGATCTCGCCGCCGAACTCGCCGCCCTCATCGAACGCACCGTCGCCGGCGACCGCCAGCAGGTCACTCTGGAGTACGAGCTGTACGTCGCGGCCCTCCGCCACGAGCGGCTGCGCCCGCTGGCCGCCGGCTGCGTCGACCGCGTCGCAGAACTGCTCGCCCGCCGCACCCCCGACC